>JABFYB010000171.1 GCA_013361475.1 Hamadaea sp. | reverse complement strand
TCGCGGCGTTGGCGGCTCTGCTGCTCTCGGGGTGTTCGAGTCCCGAGCCGGTGAGCAAGGACGCCACCATCCAGGTGTCCCGGGTGGGCGGGGCGCCGCATGTCGACGATCGGCTGGAGTTGAAGCCGGACGGGTCGTGGAGTTTCACGAACACGGCGGGTCGCCGGTTCAGCGGGACACTTCCGGCCGATCAGCGTGACGCCGCCTATGACCTGGTCACGAGCGACGAGTTCGCCGAGGAGATGGTGCAGCCGACGAAGGACATGATGTGCGCTGACGCGCCGGTCGTGACCGTCGTCGCCGGTGGGCGTACGTCGACGTATTTCGGGTGCTTCGAGGACAAGTGGCCGAAGACCGCGGCCTTGGTCGACCTGTTGCAGCGCAATATCACCGTGCCGAACGGGGGCTAGAACGAGACCGGCCGGCCGCTGGGGGTACGCAGCCGGCCGGTCTCCACCAAACTGGTTCACTCCTCTTCGGGCCGGGTGGTCCGGGGGAGCAGGAACACCAGGCCGAAGGCGACCACGAGCAGTCCGAGCGAGATCGTGGTGGTCGTCGTCATGGCGCTGGCGAATCCGGCGTGCAGGCGGTTGAAGAAGACGGTGCCGAGGACGGCGATGCCGACAGCGCCGGCGAACTGCTGGACGGCGTTCAGGACGCCGGAGGCGGATCCGACCTGGTGGTCGTCGACTCCGTTGAGCACGGTGCCGAAGATGGGGCCGAGGCCGAGTCCCATGCCGAGGCCGGCGACGAAGGTCGACGGGAGCAGCGCCCAGATCGAGACGGTGTCGCCACCGGCCCAGACGGTCAGGGCGAAGGCGCCGAACGCGGCCAGCATGATGCCGAGTCCGATGTGGATGAGACGGCGGCCGAGTTTGGCGACGAGTCCGTGTCCGGCGATGGCGCCGCCCGCGATGCCGAGTGCCATGGGTGCGCTGGACAGACCGGCCTTCAGGGGGCCGAAGCCCAGGCCGAGCTGGGTGAACAACCCGTACGCCAGCATGAATCCGGTCAAGGCGCCGAAGAAGCCGAGGAAGACGGCGAGTCCACCGGTGAACGCGCGCCGGGCGAAGAGCCCGCCTTCGATGAGCGGCGAGTCCGCCCGGCGTCGCTCGTACGCCACGAACAGGCCGAAGAAGACGAGCGATCCGGCGAGGAGGCCGAAGATCCAGGCCGGCCAGGCCAGGTCGCGGCCCTGGATGAGCGGGTAGATCAGCAGCCCGGAGGCCAGCGAGAGCAGGATCATGCCCGGGACGTCCAGCCGGGGGCGCGGGTCGGACGAGCCGAGCGCGGGCATGAACCGGAGTGAGCCGAGCACGGCGAAGAGCACGATCGGGACGTTGATCAGGAAGATCATCCGCCAGCCGGTGCCGAACCAGTCGGCGTCGATCAGCGCGCCGGCCAGGATCGGGCCGCCGACCGCGGACAGGCCCATGACGGGGCCGAACGCGCCGAAGGCCTTGCCGATCTCGTCGGGCGGGAAGACCGCCTTCAGGATGCCGAAGCCCTGCGGGATCATCATCGCGCCGAGGCCGCCCTGCAGGACGCGAGCCGCGATCAGCATCGCAGGGTCCTGGGCGGTGGCGCAGAGGACGGAGGCGAGCCCGAAGCCGATCGCGCCGATGAGGAACATCCGCTTGCGGCCGAAGATGTCGCCGAGGCGGCCGCCGGTGACGAGCATGACGGCGAAGGCCAGGGTGTAGCCCGCCCCGATCCACTGGATCATGCTGTCCGATCCGCCGAGCGCGCGGTGGATGCTCGGCGCGGCGATGTTGACGACGGTGGCGTCGAGCAGGTCCACGACCTCCGCGCCGAGGACCAGCCAGAGCACGAGCCACCGCCATCGGTAGGGCGGCGCGGACGCGGGAGGGCTGGAAGGAACGGTGTTCGTCGTTACGGAACGTTGTTCGGTAGTCATGAACAGAGTTCTACGTGACGAACGACGTTCGTGTCAAGTACAGTGTTCGGCATGACATCTGGCGGCACCCGAGCTGAGACCGACGACATTCCGGCGCCACCCTGGCAACGGCCGACCAAGGCCGCGAAACCGGCCCGTCGGCAGCTCAGCCGCGATGCGATCGTGGACGCGGCGTTGCGCGTACTCGATAAGGAAGGCCTGGACGCCGTGACCATGCGTCGCGTCGGGCAGGAGTTGCACACGGGCGCCGCGTCGCTCTATGTCCATGTGGAGAACAAGGAGGAACTGCACCACCTGCTGTTGGACCGGGTGATAGCCGACATCCCACTCGCCGTGCCCGATTCCACGCAGCCGGTGGAGCAGATCAAGGACTTCGTCCGGAACTCGGTGCGGGTGATGGCCGCGCACCCGGGGGTGGCGCAGATCGCGATGTCCGGCCTGCCGAGCGGCGCCAACGCGATGAGGATGATGGAGTACCTGCTCAGCCTGCTCAAACTGGCGGGCCTGCCCGACCAGGTGGCGGCGTGGGCCGGTGACCTGCTGGGCGACTTCATCCCCGCGATCGCGCTGGAGCAGAGCTTCTTCCGCCGGGCCGGCATCACCGAGCAGGTGATCGTCGAGCGAGTCGATCAGTACCGCGACTACCTGTTGTCGCTGCCCGCGGACCGGTTCCCGACCCTGCGGGCGCTGGCCGGCAACATGGTCGCGGGCAGTGGGAGCGAGCGCTTCGAGTTCAAGCTGGACGTCCTGCTCTCCGGCTTGCTCACGGTCGCCGGCCGATGATCAAGACCGTCGGGGTGATCTCGCTGGGCGGCCTGCTCGGCGCGCTCGCCCGCTTCGGCCTCGGCATCGCGTTCCCGGTCGCGCCGCACGCGTTCCCCTGGACGACGTTCGCCATCAACGTGGTCGGCTGCCTGCTCCTCGGCTTCATCGCCCCGCTCACCGCGGGTCTCGTGCGGCCGTTCGTGGGCACGGGCATGCTCGGTGGTTTCACGACGTTCTCCACCTACATCCTCGAAATTCACCGACTTGTACGCGCAGAGCAGCTCCCGACAGCCGTCGGCTATCTCGGGGCGACCGTGATATCCGCCCTGCTGGCGGCGTACTTGGGCGGAGTGCTGGCGGACAGCGTGGCGCGTGGGAGGGTGAAGGCATGAACATGCTGCGGTTGACGATCCTCGTCGGCGAGGACGATCAGTGGCATCACCGGCCGCTCTATACCGAGATCGTGCACCGGGCGCATCAGGCCGGGCTCGCCGGGGCGAGCGTCTTCCGGGGCGTCGAGGGATTCGGGGCGTCCTCGCGAATCCACACGTCGCGGCTGCTGTCGCTGGCCGAGAACCTGCCGTGCTCGGTCGTCGTGGTGGACACCGAGCCGGCCGTCCGGGCCTTCGTGTCCACTCTGGATGATCTGCCGATCGGGCTGGCCATGCTCGACCCCGTCGAGGTCGTACGCCCGGCATGACGGTTCTCCTCGTGGCGCTGGGCGCGGCCTTCGGCGCCCCCGCGCGCTACCTCCTCGACCGTTTCGTCCAGGCCCGCCACGACTCCGTGTTCCCCTGGGGCACGTTCGCCGTCAACGTGACCGGCTCGTTCCTGCTGGGTTCGTTCGCCGCGCTGTCCGCTCCGTACTTCGCGCTGCTGGGGACGGGCTTCTGCGGGGCGCTCACCACCTACTCCACCTTCGGCTACGAGACCATTCGGCTGGCGCGCACCGGATCCTCCCTGTACGCCCTCCTCAACGTGGTCCTCAGCATCATCGCCGGACTGCTGGCGGCGTGGGCCGGCCTCACCCTCTTCTCCTGACCCCGCCTCCCGCCCTTTCCGCGCGATCATGAACCTATGTGCGTGATCGACCGGCGTGGCGTGTCCGCAGCACCCTGATCATTCCCCGCAGACCGTGATCGATCCCCGGGTGTCGGCGCAGAAGTCGATCAGGGGCAAACGGAGTCGATCAGGGTCGGGCGGACACGACACACCGGTCGATCACGACCGTTAGTTCATGATCGCGCGGAAAGGGAGGAGGGGGGAGGGGAGGCGGTTAGCCGAGGATGGGGAGGGAGGGTAGGAGCGACGGTAGCGGTGGGAGCGGGAGCAGACCGCCCTGGCTGGGCGACGGTGACGGGGCCGGCGACGAGGGAGCCGGTGTCGTCGACGGGCCTACGCCGGAGGGCCGCGGGGTGGCGCTGTGCGTGACTCCCGACGGTGCGGTCGGGGAGGAGCCCGTCTCGGGGATGGTGACCGCGGCGAGCGCTGCCCGTAGCTGCTCGATCCGGGTGGTCAGGCGTTGCCGGTCGGCGGCGTCGGTCACCTTGGGCAGCAGGGTGGCGGCCTGGTCGGTGAGGCTGCGCGCGTCGGCGAACCGGCGGTCGGCGTACGCCGTCGTCGCCTGGTCGAGGAGCGCGGTGGCCTGCTGGGCGGCGGCTCGTGAGTCCGCCCGGTCGCCGTACACGATCTTCGTGATGGGCCACAATGGACTGCCCGGACCGGCGTTCGCGGCACCGGCGGTGAGCCCGCCGCCGAGGAGGACGACGGCTCCGGCGATCGCGGCGACCAGGCGAGCCGAGAGGGGGCGCCGGGACGTCCGCACGGCCGGGCCGGCGACGACGGGGACGGGGGTAGGGGCGGGCGCTGCTTCGTCCGACGAGACGGAGGCCTGCCAGGACGACAACATGACCGCGAGCGAGTCGTCGGCCGGCGGAGGCGAGCCCGAACCCAGCAGGTCCAGCAGGGCGTCGTCCTGGGCGAGCTGGTCGGCGTCGATCGGCGGGCCGCCCGGGTCCGAGTCGGGGAAGTGCCCCTGATTGCGCATCTTCATGCCGCGGACACCTCACCGAAGACGTCGCCGGCCAGCGTACGCAGTTTGGCCAGGGCGCGGGACTGGGCGACCCGGACGGCGGTCGCGGACATCGAGAGTGCGGTGCCGACCTCGTCCGCGCTGAGCCCGACGGCGACCCGGAGCACGATGATCTCGCGTTGGGTGTCGTTGAGCTGGTTCAGCAGCAGGGCCAGCCGCCGGGCCTGGTCGGCCGAGATGGCCTGTTGCTCGGGGCCGGGTGTGCTGTCCGGGCGTTCGGGCACGGAGTCGACCGAGACGGTGAGCCGGCGGACGGCGCTGCGCTGGGCGTCGGCGACCTTGCGGGCGGCGATGCCGTAGACGAACGCGGAGAACGGCACTCCCTGTTGGCGGTAGCGCGGCAGCGCCCGCAGGATCGCCACGCAGACCTCCTGGGAGATGTCGTCGGCCGTGGTGTACGCCCCGCCGAGCTGACCGAGCCGGGCGCGGCAGTAGCGGACGACCCCGGGTCGCACGTCGGTGAGCAGGGCTTCGGTCGCCGCGGGCTCGCCGCGTACGGCCCGTTCGACCAGCTCCGATTCCGACCACCCCACGGTGTGCACGATAACCAACGTTCCAGGGCGGTAAAAGTCGTGAGCGAGTGCCGTACGCTGACCGCCACCCATCCCTCGAGAAGCGAGAGGCCCCCGTGGACACCGCAACCTTGCAGCGGCAACAGACCCTGCACATGAAACAGCGCATCACCCTGATGGTGAACCAGTACGAAATCCACGATTCGGATGCGAACGGCAATCCGGGCACGCTTGTCGCCTTCGCACAGCAGAAGCGGATGGCGCTCAAGGAGCAGGTCACGCTCTACACCGACAGCACGAAGCAGTCGGTGGTCGCCGGATTCAAGGCCCGTCAGGTCATCGACCTCGGGGCGACCTATGACATCACGGACAGCGCGGGCACTCCGATCGGCACCTTCCGCAAGGACTTCGCCAAGTCGCTTCTGCAGTCCACCTACCACTTCGAGCAGCCCGGTCTCGGCACCATCACCGGCACGGAGCGCAGCCTCCCGATCGCGCTGCTGCGCCGGTTCGTCGCGAGCTGGCTGCCGTACCACTTCGACTTCGTCCGCAACGGGCAGGTCGCGTTCTCGGTGAACCGCAAGTTCTCGCTGCGCGACAAGTACCTCATCACCATCAACGACCCGGAGCTGGACCGCCGGGCCGTCCTCGCGATGGCCGTCGCCCTCGACGCGCTGCAGGCCCGCTGACGAAAAGTCGTCGGCCGGCTGACGAAAAAGAGCTGTAACACCCGGACCCTCCCCGGCGATATCCCTTCACCAACTGGTGGCAGCCGGGGAGGAACGGGTGGGCGTAGAGGTCCGGGTCGAGGGGCTGACGAAGTCCTTCGGGCGTACGCCGGTGTGGTCGGACGTCACCTTGACGCTGCCCGCCGGCGAGATCTCCGTCCTCCTGGGACCGTCCGGAACCGGCAAATCGGTCTTCCTGAAGACGCTGGTGGGCCTCCTGCGCCCGGATCGCGGCTCGATCTGGATCGGCGACCAGGATCTGCCGCAGCTGCCCGAGCGCGACCTCTACGAGGTACGCAAGCTGTTCGGCGTCCTCTTCCAGGACGGCGCCCTCTTCGGGTCGATGACCATCTACGACAACGTGGCCTTCCCGCTGCGGGAGCACACGAAGTTCAGTGAGGCCCGCATCCGGGACATCGTCACGGAGAAGCTCGACCTCATGGGCCTGTCCGGAGCGGAGCGGAAACTCCCCGGCGAGATCTCGGGCGGCATGCGCAAACGGGCCGGGCTCGCTCGCGCGCTGGTCCTCGATCCCCAGATCGTGCTGTTCGACGAACCCGACTCGGGTCTCGACCCGGTGCGGACGGCGTACCTGAATCAATTGATCATCGATTTGAACCAGCAGATCGACGCGACGTTCCTGATCGTCACGCACGACATCAACACCGCGCGGACGGTGCCGGACAACATCGGCCTGATCTACCACGGGCATCTGGCCATGTTCGGCCCGCGCGAGATGTTGTTGTCCAGCCACGAGCCCGTGGTCCGCCAGTTCCTCAACGCCCAGCGCGTCGGTCCCATCGGCATGGCCGAGGAGAAGGACGCCGACGAGCTGGCCGCTGAGGCCGCCGCCGGGGCGCAGCTGCCTCCGCTGCCGCCCATCCCGTTGCAGCTGCGCCCCTCCGACGGCGGACCCCGGCGAGCCGAGCGCAAAGCCGGCGTGTGGTGCCATGAGCACGGCGTCCTGCCACCGCTCGGCTCCTTTGTGGAGGCACGATGAGGGCCGTCGGCGAGTTCCTGATCTTCTGCGGGCGTACCGTGCGCGGCTGCTTCCGCCGCCCGGTGCAGGTCCGCGAGTTCGTCCAGCAGGCGTGGTTCCTCAGCTCCGTCTCGATCGCGCCCGCGGCGCTCGTCTCCATCCCCTTCGGCGCGGTGATCGCTCTCCAATTGGGCTCACTGGTACGCCAACTAGGCGCCCAGTCGTTCACCGGTGCGGCGTCGGTGCTGGCGGTCGTCCGCGAGGCCGGGCCGATCGTGACCGCGTTGGTGATCGCCGGGGCGGGCGGCTCGGCGATCTGTGCCGACCTGGGCGCCCGGAAGATCCGGGAGGAGCTCGACGCGATGCGGGTGCTCGGGATCGACCCCGTGCAGCGGCTGGTCGTCCCGCGAGTCATCGCCGGAGCACTGGTCGCCGTGCTGCTGAACGGATTGGTCAGCGTGGTCGGGGTGGCCGGCGGCTACTTCTTCAACGTCATCCTCCAAGGCGGTACGCCGGGGGCGTACCTGGCGAGCTTCCAGGCCCTGGGCCAGCTGCCCGACCTGATCTCCGGCGAACTCAAGGCGCTCGTCTTCGGGGTGGTGGCGGCGCTGGTGGCGAGCTATCTCGGGATGAACGCCCAAGGCGGCCCGAAGGGCGTCGGCGACGCGGTGAACAAGTCCGTCGTGATCACCTTCATGCTCCTGTTCGCCCTGAACTTCGTCATGACGGCGATCTACTTCCAGGTCGTCCCGCAGAAGGGGGCGTGAGTCGGTGTTCGGCTGGCTCGACATGCTCGGCGGTCAACTCGCCTTCTACCTGCGGGCGGCCGCCTGGACGCCGCGTACGCTGCGCCGGTATCGGCGGGAGGTGCTGCGGCTGCTCGCCGAGGTCAGCTTCGGCACCGGCGGGCTGGCGGTCGTCGGCGGCACCGTCGGCGTCATCGCCTTCCTGACCTTCTTCACCGGCACCGAGGTCGGCCTGCAGGGATATCAGGCGCTCGACCAGATCGGCAGCAGCGCGTTCACCGGGTTCATCTCGGCGTACTTCAACACGCGGGAGATCTCCCCGCTGGTCGCGGCGCTCGCGCTGTCGGCCACCGTGGGCTGCGGATTCACCGCCCAGCTCGGGGCGATGCGGATCTCCGAGGAGGTCGACGCGCTGGAGGTCATGGCGGTCCCGTCGGTGCCGTTCCTCGTCACGACGCGGATGATCGCCGGTTTCCTCGCGGTCATTCCGCTCTACGTGCTGGGCCTGCTGGCCAGCTACTTCGCCACGCGGACCATCGCGACCGGCTACTTCGGACAGTCGCCGGGCACCTACGACTACTACTTCGGCCTCTTCCTGCCGCCCGAGGACGTGCTCTGGTCGTTCGGGAAGGTGCTCGTCTTCAGCGTCATCGTGGTGCTGATCCACTGCTACTACGGGTTCACCGCGACCGGCGGACCGGCCGGAGTCGGTGTCGCGGTCGGGCGCGCTGTGCGTACGGCGATCGTGGCGGTCAACGTGGTGGACTTCTTCTTCTCGCTCGCGGTGTGGGGCGCGACGACGACCGTCCGGATCGCGGGGTGACCGCCATGCGGCTGCGCCTGCTCGGTCTCGGCTTCGTCGTCGTGCTCGCCGGTTCGCTGACGCTGTCGGTGCTGGTGTATCGCAAGGCGTTCACCCCGGTGGACTGGGTGACCCTGCGGACCGACCACACCGGCCTGCAACTCTCGACCGGCGCCGAGGTGAAACTGCTCGGCGTCCAGGTCGGCGAGGTACGCGAGATCACCGCGAACGGCGCGTCGGCGGAACTGCGGCTGGCGATCGATCCCGACCAGATCGCCAGGATCCCCGCCGACGTCTCCGCACGGCTGCTCCCGAAGACCCTCTTCGGTGAGCGCTATGTGGAGTTGATCCCCGCCGGCACCGGTCGCTCGATCGGCCTGTCGGAGGGGGCTGGAGGACGGCCGGTGCCGGCCTCCAGCGTGACAGCCCCGGTCTCCGGAGTGGGTCCCGCGGCCGCTGCGCGGCCGTCGCTCCGGGCCGGGGCCGTCATCGACCAGGACCGCACGTCCAGCGCGGTCGAGTTGGAGCAGGTCCTCGACCGGGCGCTGCCCGTGTTGCAGGCGATCAAGCCGGACAAGCTGGCGGCGACGCTCGGCGCGTTGGCGTACGCGCTGGACGGGCGGGGTGACCGACTGGGGCAGGATCTGGCGAACGCCGACGAGCTGCTGGCCGCGCTCAACAAGCAGATGCCGACCATCGCCACCGACGTCCGGCGTCTTGCCCAAGCGCTCGACGGATACAGCGCGGCGCTGCCGGATCTGCTGACGATCCTGCGGAACGTGACCGTCACGGCGACCACCGTGGTCGACCAGAAGGAGCAGCTCGCCGAGTTCCTCGCCGACGCCACCGACCTCGCCGACAACACCCGGATCTTCCTCGACCGGTACGACGACCGGATCATCCAGCTCGGCCGGGTCAGCCGCCCGGTGCTGGAACTGCTGGCCGCGTACGCCCCGGAGTATCCCTGCTTCTTCCGCGGGCTGACGGCGTTGCAGCCGCAGCTGGAGGAGGTCTTCGCCAGCGGCCGGATGCACATCACGCTGGAGGTGACGCGGGACAACGGGAAGTACGTGAAGGGGCGGGACGAGCCGGTCTACGGTGCGAGCAACGGTCCGCAGTGCCATGGGCTGCCCGACCCGAAGGTGCCCGCCCCCGGTACGCCCATCGCCGACGGCTACGACTACGGCGCGGGCGCACCGGCGAAACAGCCGCTCCTGAAACCGATCGTCGCCGCCCTCACGAATACGCAGCCCGACCAGGTCAGCGACCTCGACCTGCTCCTGTGGGGACCGCTCCTCAACGGGCAGACGGTGAACCTGGGGGTGGCCCAGTGAGCGCCGTCGAGGGCCGCGGTGTGGCGCGCCCGCTGCTCAAGCTGATCGCCTTCGCCGCCGTGACCCTGCTGCTCACCGGCCTGCTCGCCCGGACGCTCGGCGCGTTCGCGTTCGGCGGCGGGCCGGAGTACCGGGCGCGGTTCACCGACGTGACCGGCCTGCTCGTCGGCGACGACGTACGCGTGGCCGGCGTCAAGGTCGGCCGAGTCACCGGCATCGATCTCATCCAGGACGGCGGCAAGCCGACCGCCGAGGTGAGCTTCACCGCCGAGGACGTGCCGCTGGCGACGACGGTCCTGGCGAAGATCCGCTACCGGAACCTGATCGGGCAGCGCTATCTCGCCCTGACCGAGGGGCCGGGCGGCGGCGACCGCCTCAAGCCGGAGGGCCTGATCCCGGTGGCGCAGACGACTCCGGCACTGGACCTGACCGTCGTCTTCAACGGGTTCCGTCCCCTGTTCACGGGGCTGAGCCCGGCGGACGTCAACAAGTTCGCCTTCGAGATCATCCAGGTGCTGCAGGGCGAGGGCGGTACGCTGTCCGACCTCTTACGGCGTACCGCCTCGCTGACCAACACCCTCGCGGACCGCGACGCGGCGATCGGCCGGGTCATCACGAACCTGAACGCCGTCCTCGGCACGCTGGACCAGCGCGACGCGAAGCTGTCGGAGACGATCAAGCAGATGCAGTTGCTGGTGTCGGGGCTGGCTGCGGACCGCAAGGCGATCGGCGGCGCGTTGACCAACATCAGCGGCCTGGCCGAGGCGACCACCTCGTTGTTGCGCGACGCGCGGCCGAGCCTGGCCGCGGACATCTCCGCCCTGAACACGCTGGCGGGAACGCTGGTCGAGAACTCGTCGGTCATCGAGTCGACGTTGACCCGGGCGCCGGCGCGACTGGACGCGCTGACCCGGACCGCCTCGTACGGGTCGTGGTTCAACTTCTACCTCTGCGACTTCGACGGCCGGGTGACCTTAGGCAACACCACGATGAACCCGGCGACGTTCAGCGGCACCGCGGCCAAGTGCGGAGGCAGCTGATGAGGCGCAATGATCCCGCGAAGGCGCGGCCCGCGGTGGTCGGCGGCGTGGGCGTCGCGGTGCTGTTCGCGCTGCTCCTGGCGGCGTTCCAGATCGAGGACCTGCCGCTCGTCGGCGGCGGGACCAGCTACAGCGCGGCGTTCCGGGACGCGAGCGGGCTGGCGCCCGGCAACGAGGTACGCGTGGCCGGCGTGAAAGTCGGCAAGGTCACGGGGATTGAACTCGCCCAGAGTGGGAATGGCGCCTACGTCCGGGTGGGGTTCCGGGTGCGTGGCGTCGTTCTTGGGGAGAGGACCGGCGCCACCATCCGGATCAAAACGGTGCTGGGCCAGAAGTTCCTCGCGCTGGATCCCCAAGGCGGCGGCGAGCTGCGCGGCGAGATCCCGCTCGACCGGACTGCCTCGCCGTTCGACGTGATGCAGGCGGTCACCGGGTTGGCCGGCACGTTGCAGCAGATCGACACGCAACAGCTGGCGCAGGCGTTCACCGTGCTCTCGGCGACCTTCGCCGACACTCCGGCCAGTGTGAAGGCCTCGCTGACCGGGCTCTCGCGGCTTTCGCAGACCGTCGCGTCGCGCGACGACCAACTGCGCGAGCTGCTCGCGCGGTCCAAGAATGTCACCGCCGTCCTCGCCCAGCGGGACGAGGAGTTCCAGCGCCTGATCTCGGACGCCGACCTGCTGCTCGCCGAGGTGCACGCGCGCCGGGACGCGATCCACACGCTGCTGGTCGCCACCTCTCAGCTGGCGGACCAGATCTCCGGTTTCATCACCGACACCAAGAAGACGCTGCAACCCGCGCTGCAGAAACTGCGGGCCTTCGTCGGTGTGCTGCAACGCAACCGGACCAAGCTCGAGAACACGCTGACCAGCCTGGCCCCGTTCGTCAACGCGTTCGCCAACGTCGTCGGCAACGGCCGCTGGTTCGACTCCTATGTGGCCGGTCTCGTCCAGGGCTATCTACCGACAGGTGGTGCGAAGTGAAGGCGCGCGTGATCGTCGCCGCGGCGCTGGTCCCCGTCGTGGCCGTGGCGCTCGTCGTGATGCTGCGGGACAAGCCGATGAACCGGGTGGTGGCGCACTTCAGCGCGGCGGTGGGCGTACATGAGGGCTCGGACGTGCGAGTCCTCGGCGTCAAGGTCGGCGAGGTCACCGCGGTACGCCCGGAGGGCCGCACGGTCCGGGTCGAGTTGGCGTACGACCCCGGGGTGAAGGTGCCCGCCGACGCACAGGCCCTCGTCGTGCCGCCGAGCGTGGTCGCCGACCGCTACGTCCAGCTGGCTCCGGCGTACGCCGGTGGCCCGACCCTCGCCGACGGTGCGGACCTGCCGGTCGAGCGGACGGTCGTGCCGATCGAGCTGGACGAGATCTATCGGTCGCTCGACGATCTCAATCGCGCGCTCGGGCCGGAGGGCGCGAACAAAGACGGTGCGTTGTCGCAGCTCGTCGACGTCGGCGCGGCCAACCTGGCCGGCAACGGGCAGAACCTGCACGAGACGTTGTCCGGGCTCAGCCAGGCTTTGGACACGCTGTCGACCGGCCGGCAGGACCTCTTCGGCACGGTCGTCAACCTCCAGCAGTTCACCGGCACGCTGGCGAAGAGCGACGCGAGCGTACGCGAATTCACCGCCCGCCTGGCCCAGGTCGGGGAGGAGCTGGCGGCGGAGAAGGACGAACTGGCCGCCGCCGTACGCGACCTCGCCTCCGCGCTCGCGCAGATCACGACGTTCGTGAAGCAGAACCGGGCGGAGTTGACGGCCAACGTGGCCGCCCTGGCCGATCTGACCGGCGTACTGGTGCGGCAGCAGCAGGCGTTGCGAGAGGTGCTCGACGTCGCGCCGTTGGCGCTGTCCAACCTCAATCTCGCGTACAACCCTCGGTCCGGCACGACCGACACCCGCGACAACGCGATGGGGCCCTACGACCCCGCGAGCTTCGTCTGCTCACTCCTGGTCGACAGTGTTCCCGCCGCGAAGGTGCCGGTGGAGTGCCTGACGCTGGCCAAGGCCCTGGCCGACCGCAAGCTGCCGTTGACCGATCAACTCCGGCGTCTGCTGGGCGGCCGGCCATGAGGCGGGCGTTGATCGCGATCGCGGTGGCGCTGACCACCGCCGGCTGCCAGCTTCCGGGTGGCGCCCCGTCGTCGGGCGGCTTCCTCGTCAGCGCCGAGTTCACCGATGTGCTGGATCTCGTCCCGCAGGCGGCGGTCAGGGTCAACGACGTGACGGTCGGCAGCGTGACCGGCGTCGAGCTGCACGGCTGGACCGCGGTCGTCCGGATGCGGGTCGCGGACACGGTCAAGCTGCCCGACAACGCGATCGCCGCGATCCGGCAGTCGAGCCTCTTGGGGGAGAAGTTCGTCGACCTGTCCGCGCCAGCCGATAGTCCACAGGGGACGCTCAGCGACGGCGACGTGATCCCGCTGGAGCGCACGAAGCGCGGCGCTGAGGTCGAAGAGGTGCTGGCCGCCCTGGGCCTGCTGCTCAACGGCGGCGGCCTGGCCCAGCTCAAGACGATCAACACGGAGGTCGGCAAGGCGCTGGGCGGCCGGGAGGCCGACGCCAAGGGAGCGCTGCGCGAGCTGGACAAGTTCGTCGCCGCCCTCGACGCGCAGAAGGACGACATCGTCCGCGCCCTGGACTCGCTCGACCGCCTCACGAAACAGCTCGCGGAGCAGACCGACACCATCGGCCGTGCCGTCGACGCGCTCGAACCCGGCCTCACCGTGCTGGCCGGGCAGCGCGTCCAGCTCACGGCCGCGCTGGTCGCGCTGCGCGACCTCGGGTCCGTGGGCAAGCGCGTGATCGAGCAGAGCAAGGCCGACACCCTCGCCTCGCTCAAGGCCCTCCAGCCCACGCTCGATCAGCTGGTACGCGCGGGGGACGCGTTGCCGAAGGGGCTGGACCTCATGCTGTCCTACCCGTTCCCGCCGAACGCGCAGAAGGCGATCGCGGGCGACTACGTGCGGCTGTACATCACCCTCGACCTGGACGCGGCGTCGATCCTGTCGAACCTGGTCGCGAAGGGGACGACGCCCGGTACGCCGACCGTCCCGACCCTGCCGGGGCTCCCGTTGCCGTCGCTGCCGCCGATCCTGCCGTCCCTGCCGCCCATCCTGCCGACGACGTTGCCCTCGATCCTGCCCTCCGGGCTGTTGCCGAGCGGGCTGTTGCCGAGCGGTCTGCTCCCGGGACTGCCGCTCGCCGGGGAGGGCTCGCCCGAGCCGCCAGGAGTGCGGTCAGGACCCGTCGTCACCTGGGAGTACGACCCGGCGACGGGGGAGATCTCCGGAGTCACCGGCGGCCTGTCCGAGATCCTCGCCGGGAGGACGACGTGAGGATCACCCGGCTGGCGTGGTTCCAGCTGCTCGTCTTCGCCGTCGTCAGCGTCCTGGGCATCGGGTATGTCGCCGTCCGGTTCGTCGGGGTCGGCGAGCGGTTCACCGGGGCGTACACGGTGTTCGCGGACTTCCCGACCAGCGGCGGGATCTTCGCCAACGCCTCGGTCACCTATCGGGGTGTGCCGGTCGGGCGGGTCGAGAGCGTCGACCTGCACGAGGGTCCCGCCGGCGGACTGGTCCGGGTGCGGATGCGGATGACCGGCGACAGCCGCGTGCCCCGGGATCTCCACGCCGTCGTCGCGCACCGGTCGGCCGTCGGCGAGCAGTACGTCGACCTGCGGCCGGACACCGACACGGGACCGTATCTGGGCGACGGCGACGTCATCCCGATCGGCCGGACGGGCGTACCGCTGCCGGTGGAGACCCTGCTGACGAATTTGGACGCGATGGTCACCTCGGTCGACCCCGCCAAACTCGCCGTGCTGGTCGACGAGCTGGGCACGGCGTTCGAGGGGAACGAGACCGCGCTGCGTACGCTGCTCGACGCGAACAGTGCTCTCCTGTCCGACGCCGTCCACTACCTGCCGCAGACGACGAAGCTCATCGACGACTCCGCCACCGTCCTGAAGACCCAGGCAGAGGCGGCCGACGAGATCAAGCGGTTCGCCGCCGCGCTCGCCCAGCTGAGTCAGACGGTCCGGGACAGCGACGCCGACCTGCGTACGCTGCTGACGAACGGGCCGCCCGCGGCGACCGAGCTGCAAGGCCTGCTGCGTGACGTCGACCCCTCGATCGGCCCGCTGCTGGGCAACCTGATCACGGTCAACGGAATCGCCGTACGCCGCTTGAACGGCATCGAACAGCTGCTGGTGGTCTATCCGATGGTGGTCACCGGTGGCTTCACCGTGGCGCCCGGCGACGCCACCGCGCACCTCGGACTGGTGCTCAACGTGAGCGATCCGCCGTCGTGCAACTACGTGAAGTCCGGGCAACGACGCTGCACCCGATCCGAGATCGCGAGCGGATCCGGCGTACGCGGCTCCACGAACGCGCCGCGAACCAGCGGCGATCCGTCGCCCGCCCCGGTGGGGTCCGGGGGTCGGGTGACGGGGTCACCGGCGACTGGCGTTTCCCCCGTTGCGCCAGTCGCCGGTTACGACCCGGTCACCGGGCTCGTTATCGGCCCGGATGGTCTGCCGCTGCTCTTCGGGGGCACCGGTGGCCAGGCCGCCACCGCCGGTGAGCAGTCCTGGAAGCTGCTCCTCCTGTCCGGGCTCGCGCCGTGAGCACCGACGACCCACGGAAGGAACACGACGTGGAAACCACCGAACTGACGGCGGAGCGCTCGCCGCGGCCACGCCCGCGGGCGGCTGCTCCAGCGGCGACGGACAGCCCGGTCGACGACGTTCCCGAGAGCCCGGCCGAGGCGAAGACGCCGACGCGGCGACCGAAGCAGAGCGCTGCTCTCGGCGTATCGCCGAAGTGGCCCGTGGCCCGCATCCTGGCGGCGGTGCTGGCCGTGGCGCTCGCCGCGACCGCCTACGCCGGGCACGGCTGGTGGAAGCAGCGGCAGCTGGAGACCGCGCACGCCGAGGCGGTGACCGCGGCCCGGCAGCTCGCCGTGAACTTCGTGTCGATCAGCGCGGGCACGGTCGACGCGGACCTGGCGCGGATCGCGAGCGGAGCCACCGGCGAATTCGGCGACGAGTTCGGCCGGGGAATGCCCGGCGTACGCGAGGCGGTCCTGACGAACAAGGTCCGGTCGGTCGGCACCGTGCTGCGAGCGGGGCTGGTCAGCGGGGACGACGACTCGGCGATCGTCCTGGTCGCGATCGACGCGACGGTGTCGAACGTGAAGGCGCCGGACGGCCGGGTCTCGCACTACCGCATGCAGCTCGACCTCGCCAAGGACGACGCGAGCGGCAAGTGGCTCGTCAGCAGGCTGCAGTTCGTCGGATGAGGGGACGCATCGTGCGTAAGCAGGTCATCGTGCTGGCCACGGCCATCCTGATCGTCGCGGGCCTCGCCGGGTACGCCTGGTGGGACACCTGGCAGAACCGGCAGCGGGCGGACGCGAGCCGGGAGGCGCTGGCGGTCGCGCCGGCCGCCGCCGCGGCGATCTTCTCCTACGATTACCGCACCTTCGACGCGGCCGTCGCCAACGGGAAGAACTTCGCCACCGGCACCTTCGCCAGCGAGTACGCCAAGACGACCACCGCGCTCAAGGACTCGGTCGTCAAGGAGCAGGCGGTGGTGACGGCACAGGTCAGCGCGTCCGGGGTGATCGACGTCGCGCCGGACCGCGTGCAGGTCCTGCTGTTCGTGAACCAGTACCGGCGCAACGTCAACATCTCGGGGGAGAAGGTCGACCAGAACCGGGTCGTGCTCACCCTCGTGAAGGTGGACGAGGCGTGGAAGGTCTCGGCCGCCTCCGCCCTCTGATCTCCACCCGTCGTGATCTCCACCGTCGTGATGATCAGCGGAAGTTCCGTGAGGCTATGACACCACGAGACTTCCGCTGATCAAGGCGGTACTGCGGCTACTGCTGGACGAGATCCTTGGCGGCGGGCGCGGTGACCGTCACCGGCTTGCCGAAGTCGCTCAGCGTCATGGCCACCTTCATGTGCGTGACGGCGTTGTTGACCTCGGCCGGGTACTCGGTGGTCAGCGCGACGAGATAGCCGTCGGCCATCTTCGAGGTGAACGGGATGTGGGCGTTCGGGCCGGCGGCCTTGACGACCTTGGCCAGGGCGTCACGGATCTGCGTCGAGCTCGCCTTGTCCATGGCCTTCTGCGGGTCGACCCAGCCTTGGAAGACGCCGTTGGGCCCGGTGGTCATCTCGACGACGCCGCTGAGCATGGCCAGGTTCTGCTCGCTCATCGCGAACATGTCGCTGAAGCCCTCGACCTGGCTCCCGTCGACCTTCATCCACTTCTTGCCGAGCTGCGGCAATCCGGTGAGGTAGAAGTCGCTGCCGAGGACGCGGGCCTCGATCGTCGAGGTCCCGTTCACCACGGTCATCTTCATCCGCTTGGCCACGGGGTCGGACTGGACGTCCAGCTGGACGCCCGAAGCGCCGGCGTACGTGATGTCGGCGTGCATCTTGTAGCTGCCCGATCCGGACTTCAACCCGGCGGCCACGAGCGCGGCGGCGGCTTCGACGTCGAGGCTGGGCGTGACACTGGGGGCCGCGGAAGCGGAGGCGGACGGCTGGGCGCCATTGCCCGTACAGCCGGTCAGGAGGGTGGCGGCGAGCAAGGACGCGGCCAAGGACAGGGCGAAAGCTGGGCGAGGCTTCACGCCCAACACGGTAGAGCAACTCACCGCTTTCGGCATCCGGTCAGAACGCCGAGATGGGTACGCCCATCAGCGTGTTGCCGGTCTGCTCCAGGACGCGCCGGCGCGCGGCGAACTCGGGGAGCACCGTCGCGGCGAAGAACCCGGCGACGGCGATCTTGCCGGTGTAGAAGTCGGCGTCGGCCCCGTCCGCGTCGGGCAGCGCCGTCGCGGCGACCGACGCCTGCTTGGCCAGCAACCAGCCCACGATCAGGTCGCCGACGGTCATCAGCAGCCGGGTCGTGTTCTGCCCGACCTTGTAGACCTCGGTCACGTCGTCGCCGGCGGCCACCTGCCATTCCAGCATCGTGGCCACCATCGCGCGTACCTGCTCGATCGCGTCGCGGAGAGCTTCGCCCACGGCCTTGAGCGGTTCCGCGGACTCGATGGCGTCGACGTCGGCGGTCATCTCGGCGAGCAGCAGGTCGAGCGCCACCCGGCGGTCGCGGACGATCTTGCGGAAGAAGAAGTCCTGGCCCTGGATGCCGGTGGTGCCCTCGTAGAGCGTGTCGATCTTGGTGTCGCGTAGGTACTGCTCGAACGGGTAGTCCTGGAGGAAGCCGGAGCCGCCGAGCGTCTGCAGCGACAGCGCCAGCATCTCGTAGCTGCGCTCGGAGCCGACGCCCTTGACGATCGGAAGCAACAGGTCGTTGACGTTGGTGGCCTGCGGGTGGTCGCGGTCGAGCCAGTCCGCCGCGTAGAGGTAGGTGGCTCGCAACCCCTCGGCGTACGCCTTCTGCAGCATCAGCATCCGGCGAACGTCCGGATGGTGGTCGATGGTGACCCGGGGCGCGGTCTTGTCGAGCATCCGCGTCAGGTCCGCCCCCTGCACCCGCTCCTTCGCGTACGCCAGCGCGTTCAGGTAGCCGGTGGAGAGGGTGGCGATCGCCTTCACGCCGACCTGCATCCGAGCCGACTCGATCACCTTGAACATCTGGGCGATCCCGTCGTGCACCTCGCCGACGAGCCAGCCGACGGCCGGCTGCTCTTCGCCGAAGCGCAGCTCACAGGTGGTGGAGACCTTGATCCCCATCTTCTTCTCGACGTTCGTGGCGTAGACGCCGTTGCGGTCGCCCAGCTCGCCGGTCTCCGCGTCGAAGTGGAACTTCGGCACGAGGAACATCGACAGGCCCTTGGTCCCCGGTCCGCCCGCACCCGGCGTGCCGACCGGGCGGGCCAGCACGAAATGCATGATGTTCTCGCTGAGGTCGTGCTCGCCCGAGGTGATGAAGCGCTTGACGCCCTCGATGTGCCACGAGCCGTCCGGCTGCGGCGTCGCCTTGGTCCGGCCGGCCCCCACGTCCGATCCGGCGTCCGGCTCGGTGAGGACCATCGTCGCCGCCCAGCGGCGCTCGATCATGATCTCGGCGATGCGCTGCTGCGCCGGGGTGCCGATGCGGTGGAGCAGGCCGGCGAAGGGCGGACCGCCGCCGAACATGAAGACGGGCGCCTGCGCGCCCTGGATCAGTTCGACCAGCGCCCACCACAGGGATCGGGGCGCGGCGACGCCGCCCGCCTCGACCGGGATGTCGAGCCGCCACCACTCGGCGTCCATGTAGGACTGGAACGACCGCTTGAACGCCGCCGGCATGGTCACCGAGCAGGTCGCCGGATCGTAGACCGGCGGATCGCGGTCGACCTCGGCGTACGAGGCGGCGATGGGGCCGGTCGCCAGTCGCTCCACCTCCGCCAGCATCTGCTCGACCGTGTCGCGGTCCAGGTCGGCGAAGCGCCCCCGGCCCAACCGCTGGTCGAGCACCTCGAACAGCATGAAACGCAGGTCGCGGAGGTTGCTGAGGTAGTGGCTCATGCCCGACATCACACCGGTTCCAGGTTCACGCTGTCAATACCGACCGGTCGGTATGCAAGGACGGCTTCGGCCGCTATGGTGACCCCATGCAGATCGGGCTCGATGGGCGTACGGCCCTGGTCACCGGGGCTTCCCGGGGTATCGGTCAAGCCACCGCCGCGGCGCTGGCAGCCGAAGGATGCAACGTCGTGCTGGTGTCCCGCCGCCAGGAATCCCTGGACGCGGTGGCGGCGGCACTCGCGGCGCAGTACCCGAAGTCGGAGTTCCTGGCGTACGCCGCGCACGTCGGCGAGCCGGACCAGGCGCAAGCCGCGGTAGCGGCGGCGGTGGACCGGTTCGGTCAGGTGGACGTCCTCGTCAACAACGCCGGGACCAACCCCTACTACGGGCCGATGGTCGACCTCGACGTGTCCCGCGCGGAGAAGACCGTGCAGGTCAACCAGCTCTCCGTCGTGCTGTGGACGCAGGCCGTCTGGCACGCCTCGATGGCCCGCCACGGCGGTTCGATCGTGAACATCGCCTCCGTGGGTGGTCTGGTGACCGAACTGGGCATCGGGTACTACAACGCGACGAAGGCCGCGGTCATCCACCTCACCCGCCAGTTCGCCGCCGAACTCGCCCCCCGCGTACGCGTGAACGCGATCGCGCCGGGAATCGTGCGTACGCAGTTGGCGCGGGCGTTGTGGGAGGACCATGAAGAGGCGCTCAACCAGCACATCCCGCTCGGCCGGATCGGCGAGCCCGACGACATCGCCAAGACGGCGGTCTTCCTCGCGGGCGACGCGTCCTCCTGGCTGACCGGGCAGACGATCGTGGTCGACGGCGGGGCTCTCGTGCGCCCCACCCTCAGCGCCTGACGCGCTTCGCGACTGACTTCGCGCCCGACTTCGCGCTTCGCGACTGACTTCGCGCTTCGCGACTGACTTCGCGCCGGGATCCGTGATCCAGCGCCCAACCGGGAGGTTCGTATGGCTACTTTGGACGATCTGCGGAAGGCGGCGGGCACCGTCCTCGGCCACAGCGACTGGCTCACCGTCGATCAGGAGCGGATCAACCGATTCGCCGACGCGACCGAGGACCACCAGTGGATCCACGTCGACCCCGAGCGGGCGGCGGCCGGCCCGTTCGGCACCACCGTGGCGCACGGCTATCTGACGTTGTCGCTGCTGCCCGTCCTGGTCGGGCCGCTGGTCCGGGTCGAGGGCGTACGCATGGCGGTCAACTACGGCCTGAACAAGGTCCGGTTCCCCGCCCCGCTGCCGGTGAATTCGCGGGTGCGCGCCGAAGTCAGGCTGGCGGAGATCACCGACGTGGCCGGCGGTGCGCAGCTCGTCAGCGTCGTGACCGTGGAACGCGAGGGCGGCGACAAGCCGGTCTGCGTCGCGGAGACCGTCACTCGGGTGTACCTGTGAGGGCCTGGCAGGTCGGCCGGCTCGGGGAGCCCGCCGACGTCCTCAGCCTCGTGGACGTGCCGGAGCCGCAGCCCGGCCCCGGCCAGCTGGCCGTCCGCGTACGCGCGAGCGCCCTGAACTTCCCGGACGTGCTCCTGTGCCGGGGGCACTATCAGGTGCGTCCGCCGCTGCCGTTCACCCCGGGTCTGGAGGTCTGCGGCGAAGTCGTCGCGGTCGGCCCCGGCGTGGATCGGCGGCTCGGCGAGCGGATCATCGGCACTCCGGCGATGCCCCACGGCGGGCTGGCCGAGGTCGCGATCCTGGACGCGGTGGACGCCTTCGACGCCCCCGAGTCGCTCAGTGACGCCGAGGCGGCCGCGCTGCACATCGCGTACCAGACGGGGTTCGTGGCCCTGCACCGGCGCGGGCAGCTGAAGGCGGGGGAGACGCTCCTGATCCATGCGGCGGCGGGCGGTGTCGGCAGCGCGGCGGTGCAGCTCGGGAAGGCGGCCGGGGCGCGGGTGATCGCGGTCGTGGGCGGCCCGGCCAAGGCCGAGGTGGCCCGGCAGTTGGGCGCCGACCTCGTGATCGATCGCCGGGAGCAGGAGTTCGTCGCCGCCGTGAAGGAGGCGACCGGTGGCCGGGGAGCGGACGTCGTCTACGACCCGGTCGGTGGCGACGCGTACGCCGGATCAGCGCATTGTGTGGCCTTCGAAGGCCGCATCCTCGTGATCGGCTTCGCCGGCGGCGCCATTCAGGCTCCTCCGCTGAACCACGCGCTGCTGAAGAACTACTCGATCGTCGGTGTCCACTGGGGACTGTATCGCCAGGTCGACCCGGCGGTGCTCGGCGAGTCGCATCGGGCGCTGACCGGCCTGGCGGCGTCCGGCGCCGTCCGGCCGCTGGTCAGTGAGGTGCTGCCGCTGGACGGTGTGGTCGAGGCGTTGACCCGGCTGGGCGCGGGCGACACCGTCGGCCGGGTGGTGATCACGCCATGACGGCGCCCCGGGGGCTGGACCTCGACCGGCTGCGGGCCTGTCTGGACCGCGTACGCCCCGGGCTGGTGACCGGTCCGTTGACCGGCGAGCTGATCCAGGGCGGCAAGTCCAACCTGACCTACCGGGTCGGCGACGGCGCCACCACTTGGGTCGTCCGCCGTCCGCCGCTGGGGCACGTGCTACGGACCGCGCACGACATGACCCGGGAGTTCCGCGTGATCAGCGCGCTCGGGGAGACTCGCGTACCGGTGCCGGCGGCGATCGCGTTCTGTGAGCCCGAGACCGGGGACGAGGCGCCGTTCTACGTGATGCAGGACGTCCCCGGGACGATCTACCGGACGGCGGCTCAGGCTGCCGCGCTCGGTGAGCAGCGGGCCCACGCCCTGGCCTTCGCACTGGTGGACGTGCTCGCCGATCTGCACACGGTGGACCCGGCCGGGGTCGGTCTCCGCGACTTCGGCCGTCCCGAGGGCTACCTGCAGCGCCAGGTACGCCGCTGGAAGCAGCAACTGGACGCGTCGCGCAGCCGGGAGCTGCCCGGCGTCGACGACCTCTTCGACCGGCTGTCGGCACGGATTCCGGCCGAGAGCGGGGCGGCGATCGTCCACGGCGACTTCCGGCTCGACAACGTCATCGTGAACGGGCAGGACCAGATCGTCGCCGTCCTCGACTGGGAGATGGCGACCCTCGGCGATCCGCTCGCCGACCTGGGACTGTCGCTGGCGTACTGGGATCTGTGGCTGCGACCCACCGGACTGTTCGGCGAGGCCGCCCCGGAGGGCGCGCTGCCGACCAGTGCCGACCTGGCGGCCCGGTACGCCAAGCGCCGTCCGTTCGCCGAAAGCCTCGACTGGTACCTAGCTTTCGCGTACTTCAAGATCGCCGTGATCCTCGAGGGGATCCACTTCCGGCACCTCGCCGGGCAGACCGTCGGCACCGGGTTCGACCAGGTGGGCGCGATGGTTCCGCACCTGGTGGCGGCCGGGCTCCGGCAGATGAGGGAGGCCTGACATGGAGTTCGGCTACGACGAGACGACCGAGCGGCTGCGCGCCGAGTTGCTCGACTTCATGACGACGCACGTCTACCCGGCCGAGTCCGCTGTGTCCGAGGAGGACGGCTGGTCGGCGCCGCCCGTGATGGCGGAGTTGAAGGCCGAGGCCAAGCGGCGTGGACTGTGGAACCTGTTCTTGCCAGACGAGAAGTTCGGCGCGGGGCTGACGAATCTGCAATACGCGCCGCTCGCCGAGATCATGGGACGTAGCCCGCATCTGGCCCCGGAGGCGTGCAACTGCAATGCCCCGGACACCGGCAACATGGAAGTCCTCAGCATGTTCGGCACGCCGGTGCAGCAGGAACGCTGGCTGCGGCCGCTGCTCGACGGCGAGATCCGCTCGGCGTTCTGCATGACCGAGCCCGAGGTCGCGTCCTCCGACGCGACCAACATCGCCACGCGGATCGAGCGCGACGGCGACGAATACGTGATCACCGGGCACAAATGGTGGTCGTCGGGCGCGATGAATCCGAACTGCGAAATCTTCATCGTCATGGGCAAGACCGACCCGTCCGCCGAGCGCCACCGCCAGCAGAGCATGATCCTCGTCCCCCGGGCCACGCCCGGGGTCGAGATCAAGCGGGGCATGCGGGTCTTCGGCTACGACGACGGCTGGCACGGTGGGCACGCCGAGATTCAGTTCCAAGGGGTACGCGTACCGGCGGAGAACTTGATCGCCGGTGAGGGCGACGGATTCGCCATCGCACAGGCGCGCCTGGGTCCGGGGCGCATCCATCACTGCATGCGCCTGATCGGGATGGCCGAACGGGCGCTGGAGGAGATGTGCCGCCGGGCCGTCGACCGGGTCGCCTTCGGCAAGCCGCTGGCGGCCCAAGGAGTGGTCGGGGAGTGGATCGCCGAGGCACGCGTACGCATCGAGCAGGCGCGGTTGCTGGTGCTGAAGACGGCCTGGCTGATGGACACCGTCGGCAACAAGGGCGCCCACACCGAGATCCAGGCGATCAAGATCGCGGTCCCGCAGATGACCGAATGGGTGCTGGACAAGGCGATCCAGGTGCACGGCGGCGGAGGCGTCAGCCAGGACTTCCCGCTGGCCCAGATGTGGGCGGCGGCGCGTACGCTCCGCCTCGCCGACGGCCCGGACGAGGTGCACAAGGCCTCGCTGGCCAAGCGGGAACTCCGCAAATACGGGGCGACCCGATGAACAGCCACACCGTGGATCTCGCAGGGCCGGTGCACTACGTCGACTTCGGCGGTCCCGCCGACGGCCCGGCAGTCGTCTACGTGCACGGTCTCGGCGGCTCGCACCTCAACTGGAGCCGGCTCGCCCCGCTGCTCGCCGACCAGGTCCGCGGGTACGCCCTCGACCTGGCCGGCTTCGGGCTGACCGAGCCCTGTGGGCGGCGTACGAGTGTGGGGGCCAACGCCGAGCTGCTGTTGCGCTTCCTCGACGAGGTCGTCCGCGAGCCGGCGGTGCTCGTCGGCAACTCGATGGGCGGGATGGTCAGCATCCTCGCCGCGGCCCAAGGCCCGGACAAGGTACGCGGCCTGGCCCTGGTCGACCCGACGCTGCCGCTGGCCCCGGGCGCTCGCGTGGATCCCGTGGTACGCAAGCAGTTCGCCGTCCATGCCGTGCCCGGCCTCGGGGAGTGGTCGCTGCGTCGGCGATTGGCGCGGGTGCCCGTCCGCGACCGGGTGGGCTACACGCTGGCGCTCTGCTTCTCCGACCCGGCCCGGATCCCGCCGGAGACCGTCACGGCCGGAATCGCACTGGAGGAACGGCGGGCGACGCAGCCCCGGCGGGCGGAGTCCTATTTGGAGGCCGCCCGATCGATCCTGCGCGGCGTCGGGCGGCCGGAGCACCGCCGCCGCATGGCCGGGCTGACCCAGCCGGTGCTGCTCGTCCACGGCGTCCACGACCGGCTGGTGCCGATCGCGTCGGCACGGGCGACCGCGGCGACGCATCCTCAGTGGACATATGCCGAGCTGGACGCCGGGCATACTCCGCAGATCGAGGTGCCCGAGCAGGTCGCAGCCGAGATCAGACCCTGGCTGGCCGGGCTCTGAGCCGCCTCAGGCGTGGATGACCTGCGTACGCTTCGGCGAAGCGAGCCGAGTCGTCGCGGTCGCGGGCTCACCGGCGAAGAACGTGCGGGCGCGTTCCAGCCCGGCGGCGTCGTTGAGCGCGTCGCCGGGACGGTTGGCGTACCCGAGCAGGACGCCGCCGAAGCGTGCCCCGAAGTACTCGGCCGACAGCCGCAGGGTGCCGATGAGCGGTTCGGCCCGGGTGAAGTCCTCGTGGCTGACCGCGGTCACGCCCCAGAAGGTCTTGCTCCGCATGCGTTCGGAGAAGTCGACCCCGGGTACGCGCATCCAGGCGGACCAGTGGTCCATGTACCGCTTGGCGGGCGTGGCGACGCTGTACCAGTGGAGCGGGGAGGCGATCACGACGTCGGTCGCGGCGAGCGTCGCGTCCAGCAGTGTCCGGGCGTGGTCCACCGGCTCGGGGTAGACCCCGGCTCCCTCATGGCGGATGTCGGTGAAGTCGGGCAGCGGATGGTCGACCAGGCGCAGCCACTGCTGCTCGACGCCGGTCGGCAGGTACGCCGCCGCGTGTCGCGCCATGACCTCGGTGTTTCCGTTCTCCCGGGTGCTGGCCAGCAGGAAGAGGAAGCGGCGCGGGCTCATCGGCAGGACTCCCGTCTTAGATGCATACGCAAGAAACTCTAGCGCGTCGTACGCTCCGGGACGCCCCTACGGGATCGGGATCACAAGATCCGTCCGACGGCGGAGGGCTGCGGCGACCCGCGTACCTACCGTTGAAGCATGACAACGACGACCTCACCTCGCCGCCTCTACCGACCGCGCGACAACCGTTGGATCGCCGGAGTCTGCTCCGGGCTGGGCCGCCGGTTCGGGATCTCGCCGAACGTGATGCGCCTGATCTTCGTGCTGTCGTGCCTGCTGCCCGGCCCGCAGGTGCTGATCTACCTGGCGCTGTGGATCATCATGCCGAACGAGCGCTGACGTACTTTCCCCTGCGGATCACGGATATGCAGCCCACCTTCGCCGAGAATGGCATGCGTAACCGTGATCTGCAGCTGAGGGGGACAGGGCGGTGGAGATCGAGACACCGCGCGGGGTCGCGCGGGCCGAGACGATCAAGCCCAGAGGCAAGATCGGCAGCTGGCTCCTGCTGGGCCACGGCGCGGGCGGCGACGTCGGCTCGGCCGACCTGACCGCCGTGACCGAGGCGGCGGTCGCCGCCGGAGTCGCGGT
Source organism: Hamadaea sp. (assembly GCA_013361475.1). Lineage (GTDB taxonomy): Bacteria > Actinomycetota > Actinomycetes > Mycobacteriales > Micromonosporaceae > Hamadaea. Next base: position 2,026 of record JABFYB010000171.1, on the reverse strand, counting down.
GGCCCTCGTCACCCAGCCCTACCGGGTCGCCGGACGCAAGGCGCCCGCCCCGGCGCCCCAGCTCGACGAGGCCTGGCTGGCCGTCGTGGCGGAACTGCGGCGTACGGCCAAGATCAAGGTTCCGCTGATCGTCGGCGGTCGCTCCAGCGGAGCCCGCGTCGCCTGCCGGACCGCCCTGGACAGCGGGGCGGCCGGCGTGGTGGCCCTCGCCTTTCCGCTGCATCCGCCCGGCCGGCCGGAGAAGACCCGCGACGAGGAACTCGCGACCGGGGTGCCGACGCTGGTGGTCAACGGCGATCGGGACCCGTTCGGCGTACCGGACGCCCGGCCCGGACTCGACCTCGTGGTGCTCCCCGGTGAACGGCACGACCTACGGAAGGACCCTTCGGCCGTGGCGGCGGCGGTCGTCGGCTGGCTACGCTCACACGACTGGGCTCGCTGACCGCCACGGGGAGGACGACAGTGGAGACGATGCAGGTCGCCGTCGCGGCCGCCGGTCTGTGGACCGCGCCCGACGCCATACGCGACCTCGACGCGCCCGCGCTGGCCACGCCGTCCGACCTCGCCGCCTGGGTGGCGGCCCAGGGGCCGGACGAGCGCCGGGACCTCTGGGGCCGCCTCGACACGCAGGCCCTGCTCGGCGACGCCGTGTTCGTGGACGACGTCAAAGAGGGCTGGGCGCAGGTCGTCATCCCGTCGCAGGCCGGTCGCAAGGATCCCCGCGGCTACCCGGGCTGGCTGCCGCTGAGTCAGCTGGCCACACCGGCCGAGGAGACCGGCGAGCGGGTCGTCGTCACCGTGCCGAAGACCGACGTCCGCGCGACGCCCGGCGGCGCTCCGCTGGTCGGCGACGTCTCGTTCGCGACGATCCTGCCCGCCCAGGGCGGCGAAGGCGACTGGGTTCGGGTGAGCCTGCCGGGCGGCGGTGCTGGTTACCTGCCCCGGGCGCACGTCTCGGCGTACCCCTCGGAAAGCCTGCCCACCGCGGAGCAGCTGCTGACCACGGGCCGGCAGTTCCTCGGCCTGATGTATCTCGCGGGCGGGGTGACCGCCCACGGCCTGGACTGTTCCGGGCTGACCTACAGCCTGTACCGGCGGTTCGGCCGGCTGATCCCGCGCGACGCGACCGACCAGTACGCGGTCGGCGAGCCGGTCGACCTGGCCGACCTCGGGCCGGGTGACCTGATGTTCTTCCGCAAGCCGGACACGGGATTCGTCTACCACGTGGGCGTCTGCGTCGAGGTCGTGGACGGCTGGCCGTCGATGCTGCAGTGCTCGCAGACGGATTGGGACACATTGGATGGTCCGATCACGGAGATCCGGCACGGTCACCTGTTCGCCGCGCGGCGGCTGCTGGGCTGAGCCGTGCCGGTCACCGTCGAACAGATCCGCGCGGTCGCCCGCGAGCTGCCGCGGACCAGCGAACACCTCATTCGCGACCACGTGAAGTTCCGGGTCGGCCAGATCGTGTACGCCGCGATCACACCGGACGAGACCCTCCTCGGCTTCGGCTTCCCGAAGGAGGAGCGGGCAGCGCTGGTGGCCGCCGAACCGGACAAATTCCTCCTGCCGATCCCGTCGGACCTGCGGTTCAACTGGGTACGCGCCCGGCTGGCCGCGCTCGACGAGGACGAGATGACCGAGCTGATCATCGAGGCGTGGCGGATGTGCGTGCCGAAGAAGATCTCGGCTCTGGTCCCGCTAACTCGTTAGCTTCGCCAACTCCGTTCCGGCCAGCAGGAAGGCGCCGACGCCGAAGTCAGCCGTGCTGGTCGAGGTGACCGGTTGGCTCGAATCCGGGTTCGAGCCGGTGCCCTGGACGTAGCCGAGCAGGCCGTCGGAGCGTACGGCGACCGTGGTCATCCCGTTCCATGCGTTCGTGGCGGCGGGCAGGTAGATCGCCGGATCGAGCAGCCCGGCCCGGATCCCGTACGCCAGCCCGAAGGTGAAGAAGGCGGTTCCGGAAGTCTCCGGCCCCGGCCGGTGCAGCGGGTCGGCGAGGTTGACGTTCCAGAAGCCATCCGAT
>JABFYB010000457.1 GCA_013361475.1 Hamadaea sp. | reverse complement strand
CCTTGGTCACCGTCATCTGCTTGGTCTTGTTGTCGGCGACCATGATCACGGCCGAGCCGATGCTGAGGTTCTCCAGCGTGATGTCGCTCTTGCCGTAGTACCCGTCGCCCATGTCGAGCCCGCCGATGGCCAGTCGGGCGTTGATCTTGGATCCGGCCTTCCAGTACTCCTTGGGCCGGTAGTGCACCTCGGTCCCGGAGAACCAGTGCCAGATGCCGTCCTGCACCGGCTCGCTGCTCACGAACAGCCGCTTCTGCACCTCGGCCCGCTGGGCCTCGGGGATGGACCGGCTGAACTTGTACATCAGCGGCATGCCCACGCCGGCCTTCGCGTTGTCCGCGAGGAAGCTGGTGACCCGCACGGTCTTGCTCGGCTTGGCCATCGTGGTGAAGCCGCTCGTGGCGGTCGCGGTCTTGCCGTCGCTCCCGGTCGCGGTCACCGTCACCGTGTACGCCGTGCTGTAGCCGAGCGTCTTGGCCGGTACCCAGCTGCTGCCGTCGGCGCGCAGATCACCGGTGATGACCGTGCCGTTGACATCCTTGAGCTCAACGGTCGCCTCGGTGGCGTTCTTCAGCTCGTAGACGATCTCGGTGGCGGCCGACACTCCGGTGGCGTCCTTCGCCGGGGTGACGATCGTCGCCGCGGCGGCGTTCGGGTCCGGTTTCGGCGACTCGGTCGCCCCGCCGGTGCCACCGCCGGAGCCCTTGTCAGACGTGCAGGCGGCGAGGCCGGCGGCCACGCCCGCGAGACCGGCGCCGGCGAGCAGGCCGCGCCGGGTGGCGGTGCGGCCGGTTACCGTACGGCCGGAAACGGTGCGCTCCATGTGACCCTCATCCATCGGCTCCGCGAACCTAGTTCGCTTTCGACGATCTATCGTGCCTTAAAGACGTGGCGCGACAAGGACTCGTTGCCGGTGGTGAAGGAAAACACGCCGTTCGTAGGCCGGATTCAGCTGGCCGAGGGGGTCGGCGTACCCATCTGGGCGTTTCCGACCGATCCCGGGCTGGGGCTCGGCGCGACCGTCGAAGACGGCTTGGGCTTCGGATACGGCTCGTACGCGACCGCGTCGGCGACCTCGGAGGTGACCGGGACGGCGCTGCCCTTGAGGAAGGTCGGCCAGTCCATGTCCCACACCGTCCATCCGTTGCCGGGGGCGAGTTTGACCTCGGTGCCGCTGATGGTGACCGGCGTACCGACCTTCATCACGGAGAACAGCCAGGCGGCGTTGCCGGGGCCGACGTTCACGCAGCCGTGGGAGACGTTGGTGTAGCCCTGGTCGCCGACGCTCCACGGTGCGGAGTGGATGAACTCGCCGCCCCAGGTCAGGCGCTGGGCGTAGTTGACGTCGACCACGTAGCCGCCGTTCGGCTCGCCCCGGGTGTCGAACCGATAGGTGTACGCCTGTTCCATGACCACCATGTGCCCGCTGGAGCTGGGCGTACTGGGCTTGCCGAGGCTGACCGGCATCGTCTTGATCACCGCGCCGTTCTTGAAGACCTGCATCTGCTTCGGGTGATTGGTGACCTTGACCTCGACACGGTCCTTCGCGATGCGTACGCGGGCGATCTTGTCCTCTTCGCCGTAGTAGCCGCCGCCGAGCGCCTGTCCCTTGAGGCCCAGCCGGACGGTCAGCTTCGTCCCCGGCTGCCAGTACGCGGCCGGCCGGTACTGCACCTGGCTCGGGCTGAACCAGTGCCAGGCACCGGGCTGGGGCGGGTCGCTGGTGACGAAGAACCGCTTCTGCACCGCCGCCCGCAGGTTCACCGGGACATCCCGCATGAACTCGATCGGGATCGGCATGCCGATGCCGTACTCCTGGCCGTCGAACAGGTAGAAGCCGACGCTCTCCAGTTGGGACGGCTGCGCCATGGTGGTGAACACGACCGACTTGGACTCGTGGTGCGTACGCGAGCCGACGGCGGTCACCGTGGCGGTGTAGCGCTGGGCGTACTTGAGCGGGGCCGCAGGCACCCAGGCCGACGCGTCCGGGCGCAGTTGACCGGCGATCTTCTGACCGGCCGCGTCGCGTACGTCGACGGCGTCGACCATGCCGGAGCCGAGCTTGATGCCGATCTCGGCACTGACCGGTACGCCGGACGCCCGGTCGGCGGGGCTGACGGCGAGCGCCAGGTTCTCCTGGGGCGCTTGTGCGCTCGGTGTCGGCTGGGCGGCGTCCTTCGTGGCCGTGCAGCCTGCCAGTGCCGTCGCGCCGCCCAGCACGGCGACCATGATCATCGCTCGGAACCCAGCCATCCCGCTGCCCCCCGTTTGTCCGCTTCACGGATATCGTGCCCTATAGCGGGGGTTCGTGGGGCTTGCTCCCCGATACTGCCCTGGAAGCAGATCAGGGTTCCCGGTCGAATCACGCACCATGATTCGACCGGGAACCCTGATCCAGCGCCAAGAAGGCGCCCAAAAAGCGCCCAAGGGCGCGCTGCAGGTGAAAGGGTCAGCGGGCGGCGGCGGCCAGCCGCAGCGACCGCACGTGCTCGATGAGCGTGATCAGCACCTCCCGGCCGGACTTGCGATCGCGGACGTCGCACATCACGAGCGGGACGTTCGGGTCCAGCGCGAGCGCGTTGCGCACGGCGTCGGGCTCGAACGGCTGCTCGCCGTAGAAGCAGTTCACGGCCACGATGAACGGGGTCTCCCGCCGTTCGAAGTAGTCGATCGAGGGGAAGCAGTCGGCCAGTCGCCGGGTGTCGGCGAGCACCACCGCGCCGAGCGCGCCCAGGGCCAGTTCGTCCCACAGGAACCAGAACCGGTCCTGGCCGGGAGTGCCGAACAGGTAGAGCACGACGTTGTCGCCGAAGGTGATCCGGCCGAAGTCCATCGTGACCGTCGTGGTGGTCTTGCCCTCCACACCGGACAGATCGTCGGAGACCGTGCTCTCCGACGTCAGGACCTCCTCGGTATGCAGTGGCAGGATCTCGCTCACCGCACCCACGAGCGTCGTCTTGCCTACGCCGAAGCCGCCCGCGATCAGGATCTTGATCGCCGTCGGCACCGGCCGAGCCCGGCCGTCAGCTGGTTCGGAGGCCATGGATCACCGCCTGGAGTACGTCGTCGTCGGGAAGGGTGTCGGAGGGGGCGTCCACCTTGGTGATCGCGCCCGCCTCCAGCAGGTCGGCCAGCAGCACACGGACCACGCCCAGGCCGTAGCCCAGGTGCGAGGCGAGTTCGGCTACCGAGACCGGGTCGCGGGCGCGGGCGAGGATCGCCCGGTGCTCCGGTTGCAGGTGGATGGTGCTGCGCTGCAGCGCGAAGGGCGCTGCCGTCACGTGGCTGAGCAGGTCGAACGTGGCAGCGCCGGGTTTCGCCCGGCCGCCGGTGAGCGCGAAGGAACGCACGAGCGGGCCGGCGTCGTCGTCCAGCCAGTCGTGAGTGTCCCGAGGCTCCCCGTCAGCGCGCATTCGCCGTACTTCTTGGCTGGGTGGCCAGGTTGTGCCCGATCCGCTCGACCAGCATCGCCATCTCGTAGGCGACCATGCCGATGTCGGAGTCGGCGGCGGCCAGCACCGCGAGGCAGGAGCCCTGTCCGGCCGAGGTGACGAGCAGGAAGGCCGTCTCCAGCTCGATGATCGTCTGGCGGACCGGCCCGCGCTGGAAATGCCGTCCGGCGCTGCGGGACAGGCTCGCGAAACCGGCGGCGACCGCCGCCATGTGCTCGGCCTCGGCCTGCGCGAGGTTGCGCGAGGCGCCCATCAGCAGGCCGTCCACCGACAGCACGACGGCCTGCTGTGCCGCGGGCACCCGCGCCACGAAGTCGTCGATCAGCCAGTCCAGCCCGTGGGCGGGGTTGCTCATTCCTGCTCCTCCGAACCTTCCAAAGTGGCCTGCTGCGCGGCCTCCGCCCGGCCGCGGTTCGTGCCGGCCTGCAGCGAGGACAACATCGTGCGACTCGCCTCGGGCGGCCGCGAGGTCCGCGCGGGTTGTTCCTCTCCAGCATTTTGTACGCGCAACTGCGGCGCAAGACTGGCCTGGCGTTGCCGCATGGGCAGTCCTTCGGGGCTGAGCTGATGCGGCCCGGCGACCGGCTGGACCGCAGTTATGGCGGCTCGCCCGACAGGCTCCCCGGCAGGCACGGCGATCATGGGCTGCTCGGCGGTCGCCTCGTCCAGCAGGGCCGGCGGCGGCACCGATGAGCCGCTTGGGTGCAGAGCAGGAGTCTGCTCCGCTGCGACGGCGGCCGCTGCTTTCGGCGTATCCCCTCCGGAGGGGAGAGCGGCCATCGCGAACTGGGGGCGGGCCACGGTGAGTTCGCCCTGCGCGGGCCGTTCCTCGACCACCAACTCGCGCGGCAGCAGCGCGACGGCGGTGATGCCGCCGTAGGGCGACGCGCGGAGGGTGACCTTGATGCCGTGCCGGGCGGCCAGCCGCGCGACCACGAACAGCCCGAGCCGCGAGCTGTGCGCGGGGTCGAAGTCCGGCGGATCCGCGAGGCGGGCGTTGGCCTCGTCGATCGCCTCCTGCGGCAGGCCGACGCCGCGGTCCTCGATCTCGACCGCGAACCCGTTCGGCACCATCTGCCCGGAGAGCTGGACGTGGGTGTCGCGGGGCGAGAACGCCGTCGCGTTCTCCAGCAGTTCGGCGAGCAGGTGCACGACGTCGCTGACCGCGCGGCCGACCAGGGCCATCTCCGGCAGCGACACCACCGTGATGCGGGTGTACTCCTCGACTTCGGACACGGCCGAGCGCAGCACGTCGTGCAGCGGCACCGGGTTGCGCCAGCCCCGGCCGGGCACCGCGCCGGCCAGGATGACCAGGTCCTCGGAGTGGCGGCGCAGGCGGGTGCCGAGGTGGTCGATCCGGTACAGCTCTTCAAGATCCTGCGGGTCGGTGACCCGGCGTTCCATGGCGTCGAGCAGCGACAGCTGCCGGTGCACGAGCACCTGGCTGCGCCGGCCGAGGTTGAGGAAGACCTGGTTGAGGCCGGCCCGCAGATGGGCCTCCTGGACCGCGGCCGCGATCGCCGTACGCTGCATGTCGGCGAACGCGCCGTCGAGCTGGCCGAGTTCGTCGTCGGCGTGGGTGAGCGGCGGCGCCTCGGCGTCCACATCGACTTCCTCGCCGCGCCGGAGTCGGTTGACGACGTCGGGCAGTTTGCGTTCGGCCACGTCGAGGGCCTCGGCGCGCAGTTCCCGGATACGCCGGATGATCGACCGGGCGATCCGGATCGACAGCAGCACCAGGCCGATGATGAGCAGCAGACCGAGCAGGCCGGCGATCAGCAGGCGCAGGATGATCCGCGTCGCGGCCGGGGTGGCGGCCTCGATCGCCCGCCCGGCGATCTGGTCCTCCAGATGCGACAGTGCCAGGTTGACCGCGGTGACGTCGGTTTCCCACTGCTTGCGGTCGATGCCCGGCAGCCGGTTGCCGGCCGACTCGGTGATCTTGTCCTCGGCCGCACGAATGCGCGCGTACGCCTCGCTCGTGATGATCTCCTGGTAGGTCTCGGCGTCCTCGGGCAGCAGCGATCGCGTACCGACCTCGTAGAGCTGCCGCTGGGCGCCGATCGCCTGCACGATCATGCCCCGCTCGCTGGGCGCATACGTGCCACCCGCGGCGAGTACCCCGCTGATCAGGGCGTCCTCCAAGGAGAACAGGTCCCGGGCCTCGTTGATGGTGGCCGTGGTGGTGGACGCCCGGGCCAGCGTGTGATCATCCACCTCGATGGCGGTGGCGAACACCGCGAACGCCTTCTCGATGATCGCCGTGTACGCGTTGACCGCCTGAACCCGCGTGTAGCGCGCGGTGTCGACCGAGGCGCGGGCGGTGGGCAGCGAGTCCAACGCGGTCAGCATCTCGCCGATCTTCTGCAGCGCGACCGGCGAGGCGGCATCCCGCAGATCCTCGCCTTCGGCCAATTGGCGCAGCTTGGCGACCTGCTTGTCGGTGCTGGACCGCTGATCCCGCAGGGCGCCCGCCGCACTGGTGTCGCCGCCGAGCAGCTGAGTCGACAGCTTCCGCTCGCGTTCCAGGTTGTACGCGACCGCACCGGCGGGCAGGGCTCCGTTCTCGGCGCTGGTCTGCGCGTCGAGCAGATTGCCCGCGGCCGACACGGACAGCGTCGTGCTGAACGCCCACATGCCGACCAGCGGCAACAACGGCGCCAACAGCAGCAGCAGGACTCGCGACCGGATCGTCCAGGTACGCCGGAGGAGGAGGGGTCTGTTCACATGTGACCTCTTGGGCGGCTCGGCATTCGCTGGGGGAGAGGATCCCGGTGATCGTAGGCGATGATCACCGGTTGACGCAGTACGTCAGGCTCGGCTTTCGTTCCAGGACCGGTCGAGCGCCGTCACGCAGTAGCTCCCACCGGTCTTCGCGTCCTGCCACGAGTGCGTACCGCCGGGGACGGTCGCCACGAGAACTCCGTCGCGATACACCGCGTACCGGTAGGCCGGCGGGCCGGCCTCGGCGGGACGCCACGTGACCGCGGTCTTCTCCGCCGTTCGGCGTACCACCAGGGTGGGAGCGAGCGGCGGATCGGCCTTCAGCCGCGCGGAGACCGGGATGAGCGCGGGCGTCGCGTTGTGCGCGTCGCGGTAGCGCGTCACCGCTCCCAGCTTGTTCGTGCGGACGCTTTTGGCGCTGAAGTGGATGCTGCCGAGCACGCCCGACTTCTGGTTGAGCGCGATCTGCCGATCCAGTTCCGCTGGATCCTTCCACACGCCCGCATTGTTGACGCGGTAGTCCGCCTGTCCGATGTAGAGCTGCACGTCGGTGCCCTTGACCACGTCGGCCCACCACCGGAGGAGCACGGCGTAGTCGGCGATCTTGAAGCCGATGTGCCAGTAGAGCTGCGGCACGATGTAGTCGAGCCAGCCCTCCTTCACCCAGGTACGCGTGTCGGCGTAGATCGCCGCGTAACTCTCCAGCCCCTGAGTGGCCGACCCGCGGCGGTCGCTGTCGTCGTTGCGCCAGATCCCGAACGGGCTGATCCCGAACCGCACCCACGGCTTGATCTGCTTGATCCGCTCATACGTCTCCCGCACGAGCAGATTGACGTTGTCGCGCCGCCAGTCGTTTCTGTTCTTTCCGCCGCCGTACTGGGCGTAGCTCGCCTGATCGGGGAACTCCTGCCCGGTCTTCGGGTACGGGTAGAAGAAGTCGTCGAAGTGCACGCCGTCGAGGTCGTACTTGCGTACCGACTCGAGGATCGAATCCTCGACCCACTGGCGCGCCGCCGGGATCCCCGGATCGAAGTACGCGTGCCGCTCCTCGGCCTTCAGCGGATAGGTGACCGTCCACTCCGGATGCGGATAGCCCGCCGGGACCACGGGATCCTGACTCGCCTTGTACGGGTTGAACCACGCGTGGAACTCCAGGCCCCGCTTGTGCGCCTCGGTCACCGCGTAGTCCAGCGGATCCCACCCGGGATTCCTCCCGGTCTTGTCTCCGGTCAGCCAATACGAGAACGGGGCGTACTCGCTCGGCCAGAAGGCGTCGCCGCTGGGGCGTACGTGGACGAAGATCGCATTGTGGTTCATCTTCACGGCGAGATCGAGCCACTGCTGATACTCCGCCTTGACGGTCGCCTCGGGCAGACCCGGCCGGCTGGGCCAGTCGATGTTGCGTACCGTCGTCAGCCACATGCCGCGCAGTTCCCGCGGGGCGCTCTGGCCGCACGCGTTGCGATTGACCGCCGCCCCGGCCGCCTGCTCGCCGATCGCCCGGCCCGGCCGGCTGACGTCGGCCGCCGCCCACAGCCCCAGGCTCGCCACCAGGGCCAGGGCC
>JABFYB010000545.1 GCA_013361475.1 Hamadaea sp. | reverse complement strand
AACGCCCACGATCGTCGGCCTCCGACGATCAAGGGCCAGAGCCGCCGAAGAGGAGGGCCGCCGCTGGGCCCGCCGAGGCGGAGCCGCCGAAAGGCGATCGGCGCGGCCCGACAGCAAGTTGATCAGGGGCCGGGGGAGTTGATCAGGGTCTGGCGGACACGACACGCCGGTCGATCATGGCCGATAGTTCATGATCGCGCGGAAAGCAGGACGACGAGCGTAGCGAGGAGGAGCGCAGCGAGAAGAAGGGCCCAGTCGCCGAGCCCGAAGGGCGAGGGCCGCGCGACGGAGCGGCGGACGCCGGAGTCGAACCCCCGCGCGTCCATGGCCTGAGCGAGCCGGGTGCCCCGGCGGATGGCCCCGACGAGCAGTCCGAACGCTGTTCCCGCGAACAGGCGTACCCACCGCAGGGGGTTGCCGCCGGCGTCGATGCCTCGGGCGCGCCGGGCCATCGAGATGAGCCGCCATTCTTCGCCCAGCAGCCCGACCAGCCGGAACGCGGCCAGTGCCCCGATCGCGAATCTGGCCGGCGCCCGCACGTGCTGGATCAGGGAGTCGGCGAGGTCGGTCGGGTCGGTGGTGGCGTAGACGAGGACGGCGGGCAGGGCGAGGGCGAGCAGCCGCAGCGCGTAGCTCACCGACAGCGACAGGACCGAGGTGGTGATCACGAACGGTCCGGCGTCCACCAGGACCTCGCCGGAGCGGTCGGCCGCGAACAGCGACAGCGAGATCACGACGCTCGCCGCTCCCAGTAGCGCCGGCCAGGCTCGCCGCAGCAGTCCCCAGGGTGTGAGCCCGAACAATGGCGTGATCAGCAGGGTCAGCAGCACGATGCCGCCCAGAACGGCAGCGTCCAAAGTAGTCAGTGCGGCCAAGGACAGCAGCAGGGCCGAGCCCAGTTTGGCGACGGGGGCCCGTCGAGCCAGCACAGTCACAGCTGAACCGTCCGATCGGCGAGCACGGAGACCAGGGCGGAGTCGTGGGTCACGATCAGCAGGCCGTGGCCGGAGTCGCGTAACGAGGCGAGCAAAGCGACCAGCTCGATCCAGGTGCGACGATCTTGCCCGAAGGTCGGTTCGTCCAGGATCAGCAGGCGCGGCGCGGCGGCCAGCGCGGTCGCCACGCTCAGCCGCCGGGCCTGGCCGCCGGACAGCGTGAACGGGTTCGCGCGGGCCAGTTCGGCCAGGTGCAGGCGGTCCAGCAGCTCGTCGACCCGCGCGGGCGGCGTACCGCCCAGGGCCAGTTCGTCCCGGACGGTCGCGGTCACGAACTGATGCTCCGGGTTCTGGAACACCGATCCGATCCGGGTCGCGAGCACCGCCGCCCGCCACTTGTGCGGCGGGCCGTGCGGCGTCACCACCGCGCCCGCCGCCGGTCGCAGCAGGCCGCCGAGGGCCAGGGCCAGCGACGACTTGCCCACGCCGTTGGGGCCGGTCACGGCCACGGTTTCGCCCTCTCGAACTTCCAGATCCTGATACGCCTTGAGGCGTACCCGGAGATCCTGAGTGGAGACGAGGGTGCGACCAGGTGGCGCTGAGGCGCGCTGAGCCGGGATTGGATGGCCGGGGACCCACACGCCGGCGGCGGCGAGCTCGTCGCCGAGTGGACCGGTCAGCAGCGACGGGGGTCCGTCGGCGCGGACGCCGCCACCCGGGTCGAGGACGACGACCCGGGTGATGAGCGGCAGGACCTCGTCGATGCGATGCTCGACCAGCACCACGGTGACTTCGGCCTCGACCGCTTCGCGCAGCGTCTGACGCACCTGAGCCGCGCCCTGCGGGTCGAGATTTGCCGTCGGTTCGTCGAGGAGCAGTAGGTCCGGCCGGGGCGCGAGGGTCCCGGCCAGGACGAGCCGCTGTTGTTCCCCGCCCGAGAGCTGGTCCGTACGCCGATCGCGGCCGTACGGAAAGCCGACTTCCCGCATCACCTCGTCGACCCGGGGCCAGATCCGGTCGGCCGGCCAGCCGAGGTTCTCCAGCCCGAACGCGACCTCGTCGCCGGAGCGCCGCATGACCAGCTGCGAATGCGGGTCCTGGAAGACGATGCCGGGCCGGCCCTCGACCTTCAGGACGCCCTCGGACTCACCCGACGACGTGGGCAGCAACCCGGCCATCGCCGCGAGCAGCGTGGACTTGCCCGCCCCGGACGGGCCGAGCAGCAGCACCCGTTCGCCGCGGTCGATCCGCAGGTCGACGCCGCGGACCGCCCAGGCGCGGCGGCCGGCGTGCCGCCACCCGTACCCGTCCAGGGTCAGCATCAGACCAGCTCGCGCGTACGCCCGGAGGGGAACGGGTCCAGCACGCCGGTGCTGGACAGTCCCCGGGCCAGGGCGAACGAGCCCGCGCCCGCGATGAGGGCGCCGCTGGCGATCTGGATCAAGGCGTAGGTGATCTGCCACGACGCCGACCATTCGCCGTACGACGTGGTGGTCAGGTCGAGGATGGTCGCGGCGGCCCCGATGAGACCACCGGTGAGCAGGGCGTTCGGCAGCCCCCAGCGCTTGTACGCGCCGATGGCGAAGCCGAGTTCGCCGGCCGCGCCCTGAGCGAGGCCGTAGTAGAGGACGGTGACGCCCCAGGCCGAGCCCAGCAGCGCGGAGATGACCGCCGCGACCAGCTCGGCGAACAGGGCGGCGCCCGGCTTGCGGACGATCAGCGGGGCGAGCACGGCGGGCAGGAACCACACGCCCGTGATGGCGGCCCCGGCGGGCGGGAAGCCCGCGAAGGCGGCGCTGAACGGCCCGAACCACAGCTGGTTCCAGGCCCAGAAGACGACGCCGAAGGCGACGGCGACGACGGCGGTGACGACGATGTCGACCGTCCGCCACCGGTAGGTGCTGCTGTTCATGGACGACTCCTAGTTCGAGGGGGGAACCAGGAGAAGACGCACGCCATGCCCTCATGATCCCAAGGCGGGATTGCTGGCATGGCGCAAACGATGAGGTGAAGACCGAACTCCCTACGCTGGCATCGGCGGCCCTCCCCAGGGCGACGCCTTGTCCAGATCAGGTTCGAGGGTCTGCGACCGCCTCCGATTTGCGAGGCGGGACGCACTCTCAGCGCTGTGCGCTCCCCTGTCCGTCTGATGTTCAGTTGTATGTTCCGTTGTGGGGCGTAGGCTACACCGCTTTCGGGCCGGTAGCGTACCGGTTCGTGACGACCGTCTCCCCGACCCGGCCACGGCCGCCGGAAGAAGCACCGGCCGGACCGCGACGATGGCGGGTCGGCTCCGTCGAGGTGCTCGCCGTCCTCCTCGTGCTCCTGGTCCTGTTCCGTACGCAGGTCGCCGACCTGATCAACGGCCCCCGGATCAGCACCTGGACGACGGTCTTCGTCTCCGTCATGGTCCAGGCGACCCCGTTCCTCGTCTTCGGGGTGGTCCTCTCGGCGGTGATCGCGGTCTTCGTGCCCCGGAGCTTCTGGGCGAAGGCGTTGCCGAAGCACCCCGCGCTGGCGGTTCCGGTAGCCAGCTGTGCTGGGGTGGTGCTCCCTGGCTGTGAGTGCGGCTCGGTGCCGATCGCGGGCTCGCTCATGCGCCGCGGTGTCACCCCGGCCGCGGCACTCGCCTTCCTGCTGGCCGCCCCGGCGGTGAACCCGATCGTCCTCACCGCGACGGCGGTCGCGTTCCCCGGGCAGCCGCAGATGGTGGTGCTCCGGGCGATCGGCAGCCTGATCGTGGCGACCGGGATGGGCTGGCTCTGGCTGCGGCTCGGCAAACCGGAGTGGATCAAGCTGCCGGCCCGGCCGGACCTCGACGACCAGTCGAAGTCCCGGGCCTTCTGGGCGTCCTGCCGCCACGACATCATCCACGCGGGCGGCTTCCTCGCCCTCGGCGCGGCCGCGGCCGCCACGATCAACGTGCTCGTCCCCGAGAAGTGGCTGCTGGCGGTCGCGCAGCGGCCGGTGCTGAGCGTCCTGGCGTTGGCGGTGCTCGCCGTGCTGCTGTCGATCTGCTCGGAGGCGGACGCCTTCGTCGCCGCGTCGCTGTCGCAGTTCTCGCTCACCGCCCGGCTCGCCTTCCTGCTGGTCGGGCCCATGGTGGACCTCAAGCTGATCTCGATGCAGGCCGGCGTCTTCGGGCGCCGGTTCGCCACCCGGTTCGCTCCGGCCACCTTCGCAGTGGCGACCGGGGTGGCCGGCGTCCTGGGGGTGATCTTCCTGTGAACCGGCAGGCGCAAGCCGTCATCATGCTGCTGCTCGGCGGGGCGGTGCTCAAGATCAGCCTCGGCGATCTCTACCTCCGATACGTCAAGGAGGGGCTCCGGCCGTTCCTGGTCCTTTCCGGAGCGCTGCTCGTCGCGGCGGCCGTCATGACGCTGTGGCACGAATACCGCACACCGGAAGAGCCGGAAGACCACGGTCACGACCACTCGCATGGTGGACCCGCGGTGGGCTGGCTCATCATCGCGCCGGTGCTCGGCCTGCTGCTCGTCGCGCCGCCCGCGATGGGGGCGTACGCCGCCGGCCAGTCCGGCACCGCACTGTCCACTGCGGCCGAATCGGACTACCCGCCGTTGCCGCCGGGCGACGTCGTGCCGATCACCGTCCTCGACTACGCCTCCCGCGCCGTCTTCGACAAGGGAGTGTCCCTCGGCGACCGCAAGGTGAAGCTCGTCGGCTTCCTCGTCACCAGTACGGACGGCAAACAGGTGCTCGGCCGCATGATCCTGTCCTGCTGCGCGGCCGACGCCCGCCCGATCAAGGTGGCCTTCGCCGGCCAGGGCCCCACCGGGATGGCCGACGACTCGTGGGTCGAGATCGTCGGGACGTACACCGATCAAACCATGCGGGACGCGGTCAACGACGAGATCATCCCGTACATCTCCGTGGTCTCCTGGCGGCCGGTCGATCCGCCCAAGCAGCAGTACGAGTAGCCCCGTTTCGCGCTGGATCAGGGCTCCGGGTCGAATCTTGCCCCAAGATTCGACCGAGAACCCTGATCCAGCGCGAATGGCAGAGCACCTACCGGCGGGTAGGACTGAGCAGTAACGTATAGGGCGACACCACTTGATCCCGTCCCACCGGGGGTGTACGCGAATGACCGCGACCGATGCCAAGCCGCAGGTGACCGCCGCGCAAGCTCGGGAGATCCTCGAGTCGAGCCGCGACGAGTGGAAGAAGCCGAGTTTCGGCAAACAATTGTTCCTCGGCCGGTTCCGGCTGGACCTGATCAGCCCGTGGCCACAGCCGGATCCGGCGAAGGCCGCCCGAGCCGAGGAGTTCCTCCCGAAGCTGCGGGAGTACCTGGCGACCAACGTCGACGGCGCGCAGATCGAGCGGGAGGCGTTCATCCCGGACGACGTCTTCGCCGGCCTCGCCGAGCTGGGCTGCTTCGGCATGAAGATCGATCCCGAGTACGGCGGGCTCGGTCTGTCCAACCTCCACTACTGCAAGGCTCTGATGCTGGCCGGGTCGGCGAATCCGTCCATCGGGGCGCTGCTGAGCGCACACCAGTCGATCGGCGTACCGCAGCCGTTGAAGATGTTCGGCACGCCGGAGCAGAAGAAGCGCTTCCTGCCTCGGCTGGCGGCCGGCGAGGTGTCGGCGTTCCTGCTCACCGAGCCCGATGTCGGCTCCGATCCCGCACGGATGCGCACCAGCGCCACTCCGGTCGAGGGCGGCTACAAACTCGACGGCGTCAAGCTCTGGGCGACCAACGGGACGGTGGCGACGCTGCTGGTCGTGCTGGCCCGCGTACCGAAGTCGGAGGGGCGCAGGGGCGGCATCACGGCCTTCGTCGTCGAGAGCGAGTCGGCCGGGATCACCGTCGAACGCCGGAACGCCTTCATGGGCCTGCGTGGCCTGGAGAACAGCGTGACGCGGTTCCACGACGTGTTCGTCCCCGAGGAGAACCGGATCGGCGAGGAAGGCCGCGGCATGCGTGTCGCCCTCGGCACCCTCAACACCGGCCGGCTGTCGCTGCCCGCGTCGTGCGTCGGCGCTCTCAAGTGGTGCACCGGCGTCGCGCGCGGCTGGGTCGACGAGCGCGTTCAGATGGGCGTACCGATCGCCAAGCACGAGGCCATCGCGACCAAGCTCGCCTTCATCGCGGCCACCACCTACGGCGTGGAAAGCATGCTCGATCTCTGCTGCATGCTGGCCGACGACGACCGCAACGACATCCGCATCGAGGCGGCGCTGATCAAGCTCTACGCCTCCGAGCTGGCCTGGCAGGCCGCCGACGAACTCGTGCAGATCCGGGGCGGGCGCGGCTTCGAGACCGCCGCTTCGCAGGAAGCCCGGGGCGAGCGGGGCGTCGCGGCCGAGCAGATCCTCCGCGACCTGCGGATCAATCGCATCTTCGAGGGCTCGACCGAGATCATGCACCTGCTCATCGCGCGGGAGGCGGTCGACCAGCACCTCAGCGTCGCCGGGGACATCATCGACCCCAAGGCCCCGACCGGCCGCAAGGTCCGCGCGGGTGTGCGCGCCGCCGGGTTCTACGCCCGCTGGCTGCCCACGCTCGTGGTCGGTCGCGGTTCCTTCCACGGGTACGCCGACTACGGCGACCTGGGCCGGCATCTGCGGTACGTGGAGCGGTCGTCGCGCAAACTGGCCCGGCAGACGTTCCGGGGGATGGCCCGCTGGCAGGGCCGGATGGAGTACAAGCAGAGCTACCTGGGCCGGATCGTCGACATCGGAGCGGAGCTGTTCGCGATCGCGGCGACCTGCGTACGCGCCCAGGCGTCCGGCCGGCCCGAGGAGCGGGAACTCGCCGACCTGTTCTGCCGGCAGGCCCGTGATCGGGCCGAGCGGGCGTTCCGCCGGTTGCACCACAACACCGACGCCGACGACGTACGCGGTTCGTCCCGCATCGTCGACGGCCGGTACGCGTTCCTCGAAGACGGCATCCTGCCGCCGCCGGAGTCGGGGGAGTGGGTGGCGACCTGGGAGCCCGGCCCGTCCGCCGAAACCGACGTACGCCGCCGCCTCCCGCACGTCCAGCGCTAACCCTCCCGCACCGCCCTACTCCGGCCGCTGGGTCGCCCTACCTGGGCGCTGGATCAGGGTTCCCGGTCGAATCTTGCCCCAAGATTCGACCCGGAACCCTGATCCAGCGCTGTCGGCTAGCGCGACGAGAGCCGCGTACGCAGGCCGAGGCGGCGTAGTTCCAAGGCGGCCAGGCTGTCCATGGTGCCGGGGTCACCGGCACGCCATTGGCTGGCCGTGTCGTCGGGGAGGGTGGCGAGCCGGCGTAACGGTGCACTCGTAAGTGCGCGCAATGCGAGCAGTTCGACACCGCCCCGACGGCGGCGTAACCGGCTCGCCGCGCTGGCCGCCCGCACCCACCGCACCCGCAACGGCAGCCACAGGACGAGCGCCAGCAGGACGGGCAGACCGCCGATGGCCCAGCCCAGGATGAGGGCGAGATCGTGGACGACGTCCTGTTGACCCTGCCCGGCTTCGGCCAGCGACCGGGCGGCCTCGGCCGCCTTGCCGAACGGTACGCCGAGCTTGTCGCCGACCAGGGGGATGCCGTCCGCTTTGGACTGTGCGTCGGCGAGGTTGTCGGCCAGCCCGGTGCCGGCGTCCTCCATCTTGCGGCCCGGTGCGGCCAGCTTCATGATCAGCTCGAACACCCGATGGCCGAGCCAGATCCAGGCGGCCGTCCAGGCTACGACGAAGACGTCGGCGAAGAGCTGGCGGGCGAACCGGAAGGGCTTTTCCGCGTAGAGCTTCGGCATACGTCCATAGTGCCCATTCCTGTCGATGAATAGGCCTTGCCGCGCGAGGACGCTCCGCCGCCGCCCGTTCCGGCC
>JABFYB010000408.1 GCA_013361475.1 Hamadaea sp. | reverse complement strand
GACCGTGCTGAACGACTTCGCCGCCGTCTATCGGGAGGCGCGCTACTCGCCGCACCCGGTCACGGCGGCCACCCGGGACGACGCGCGTGCCGCTCTGCGGCTGCTGCGGGACGAACTCGGGACGGTGAGCGTATGAACGACCGAAGGTTGGTCATCATCAGGCGCAGTCTTGCTCACGCGGTCGCCGGCCGAAGGACGGTGAGCGCGTGAGTCAGTCGAGTATCGACGAATTGCTCGGCGGGGCGTACGAGGACGACGAGCGCCCGCAGCGTTCGGGCCGGCCGGCTTCGGCGTACGCGAAGGCCCTCGTCGCCGTTCTGGCGTTGACCGCGGTCGGGGTGGCCGCGCTGCGGACGGCCAAGCTCGACGCGCCCGCCTGGTTCATCTTCCTCGTGAGCTGTGCTCTCGTCCTCGTCTACATCACCCTGCGCGGCGTACGCCCGCCGTTGCCGCCGCGTGCCGCCGGCCGCCGCCATCTGCCCGACACCGCACCGGACGGGCTGCGGCATGCGGTGAAGCGGTGGGAGGCCCGGCTGGACTGGTGTCACGCCGACGCGGGGGCGTTCAACCGTAAGGTGATCCCGGCGCTCGGCGAGGTCGTCGACGAACGGCTGCGCCAACGGCATGGCATCACCCGCGAATCCAACCCGGTTCGCGCCCGGAACATCGTCGGCGAGCCACTGTGGAGTTTCCTGTCCACGCCGGTACGCCGCCCGCCGGCCCCACGGGAGCTGGCCAATCTGATCGCCTGGATGGAGCGGATATGACGAAGAACCTCACTCCGGCCGAGGTCGGCCGGGTCGCGGCGCAGGTGCTCGACCGGGTCGGCACCGTCGTGGTCGGCAAGCGCGCCGCCTTGGAGCTGGTCTTCGCGGGCATCCTCGCCGGTGGTCACGTGCTTCTGGAGGACCTGCCCGGCCTCGGCAAGACGCTGACCGCGCGGATGTTCGCCCAGGCGCTCGGGCTGGACTTCCGGCGTCTGCAGTTCACGCCGGACCTGTTGCCCGCCGACGTGACCGGGTCGTTCCTCTACGACCAGCGCAGTCACGACTTCACCTTCCGGGCCGGGCCGATCTTCACGAACCTGCTCCTCGCCGACGAGATCAACCGGACGCCGCCGAAGACGCAGGCCGCCCTGCTCGAGGCGATGCAGGAGAAGCAGGTCTCGGTCGAAGGTGTCACGTACCGGCTGGAGGCGCCGTTCCACGTGCTCGCGACGGCCAACCCGATCGAGTACGAGGGCACCTATCCGCTGCCCGAGGCCCAGCTCGACCGGTTCCTCCTGCGGGTCAGCTTCGGCTACCCGGACGCCGCCGAGGAGTGGAACGTGCTGCGCCGCCGGATGGCGCGTCAGCGGGAGGAAGCCGTCGTCGAGGCCGTGGTCGACGCCGCGACGCTGCTCCAGATGCAGGCCGCGCTGGAGACCGTCGAGGTCGAGGACTCCATCGGGCAGTACATCGTCGCGCTGACCGCGGCGACCCGCTCGCATCCGTCGGTGCTGGTCGGCGCTTCGCCGCGGGGTTCCCTCGCGCTGATGCTCTTGGCCCGGGCGCGGGCGGTGATGGCCGGTCGGGACTATGTGATCCCCGAAGACGTCAAAGAGGTCGCCGTGCCGGCGCTCGCTCACCGGATCACGCTGCGCCCGGAGATGTGGCTGAAGCGGGTCGACCCCGGTTCGGTCGTCACCGACGTGCTCGCCTCCACCCCGGCTCCGGCGAGCGGGGCGCTGCCCGCGTACGGGCAGACGGGCGCGCCGGGACCGCGGCCGAGCCCGGCCCGGCCGCAGAACGAGGAGTGGGAGTACGCCGAGCCTGACGAGCCGGCCGACCCCTACCGTCACCCGGCGCGAGGCTGACCTTGGCGCTCCGACCGGCCGTTCCGCGTACGCCTCCGCCGGCGGCGCCCCCGGAGGAGGCCGCCCAGGACTGGCAGCCGACCCGGGCGCTGGGCCGTGCCCTGCTGCTCGTCGGCCTGCTGCTGGTCGCGGCCGCCCTGTTCGGCCGGGTCGACCTGGTCGTGCTGGCGGTCCCGTTCGCCGTCAGCGTCGGGTGGGGGCTGTCGAGGCGGCCGACCTCCGTGCCCGGCCTCCGGCTGGCCACCAGCGAGGAGTACGCGACCGAGGGCAGCTCGCTGACCACCACTCTCACGATGGCGAACCGCGACGTGGTGGCGTACGACATCGCGGTGGCGCGGACCCAGCACTCGCCGTGGCTGGAGCTGACCGCGGACGGTTCGGGGGCCAAGCCCGACCGCCCGGTGGTGGCGGCGCTGGACCGCAACGAGGCGGCGGCGGTCGTGCTGGCCGGGCCGGCGAGGCGCTGGGGGCGGCACAGCATCGGCCCGGCGGCGGCGGTCGCGGCGGCCTGCGGCGGTCTGCTGGCCTGCCGCGCGGTCGTGACGGGGTCGCTCGGATTCAAGGTGTTCCCGGTGACGGAGGCGTTCGCCGCCGATGAGGCGATGCCGCGTGCGGCGGGACTGGTCGGGCAGCATCGTTCCCGGCGGCCCGGCGAGGGCGGTGAACTGGCCGGCGTACGCGTTTTCGGGCCGGGCGACCGGCTGCGGCGCATCGACTGGCGCACCACGCTGCGCACCCGGCAGTTGCACGTCGCGCGCACGTTGTCCGACCGCGACGCCGAGGTCGTCCTGGTCCTCGATCTGCTGGCCGAGGCCGGAATCTCGGGAGGGGCCGGCGGGGAATCCAGCGTGATGGATATCACCGTACGCGCGAGCGCCGCGATCGCCGAGCACTACCTGACCCTCGGCGACCGCGTCTCCATGATCGAGTACGGGTCCGCCGCGCGCCGGTTGCGTCCGGCGTCCGGTCGGCGGCAGTACATGATGGTGCTGGAATGGCTCCTCGACGTCTCCGCCCGCCAGGTCGTACGCGTGCCGGGGGAGAGCCGGATGTCGGCGGCGATCTCGCCGAACGCCCTGGTCGTGGTCATGACGCCGTTGCTGGACGCCCGATCGGCGGACATGGTCGCCGGGCTCGCCCGAGCCGGCCGGTCGGTCGTCACGGTCGACACGCTGCCGCCCGGACTGCACCCGGCCACCGTCGGGGCGTGGACCGGTCCGGCGTACGGGATCTGGCGGCTCGAACGGGCCAACACCATCGGCCAGCTGCGGGAACACGGCGTACCGGTGGTGGCGTGGGCCGGGGCGGGCAGCCTCGACCTCGTCCTGCGGGACGTCGCCCGGATGGCCGGCCGAGCTCAGGGGGCGCGCCGATGACCGGGTACTTCGAGCGCATGCTCACCGCCGTGTCCCGAATCACCCCGGCGACCCTGCTCGCACGGGGGGCCGTCTTCCTCTTCACGCTGGCCGCCCTGGTCATGGCGATTCCGACGTTCTTGTTCGGGCCACGGCCGATCTTGGCAGCGGCTGTCTTGGGGCTGGTCGTCGCGCTCGCGCCGGGCAGCCGGATCGTGACGGTCGTCCTGGGGCTCGCCCTGGTCGGCTGGGGTGCGGCCTGGCTCGGACGCCTGGCCGAGATCTCGCCGCTCCAGCTCGTCGCCTTCGGCAGCCTGCTCTACCTCGCCCACTCGGCCGCGACGCTCGCCGCCCTCATCCCGTACGACGCGGTGGTCACGCCCGAGGTGTTCATCCGGTGGTACGTGCGGGCGATCGCGATCGTCGCGGCATCGGCTGTGATCTCTCTCGCTCTCCTCGTGGGCGTCTGGGCGCTCGCCCGGTTCAACGGGGCGGCGATCGCCTCGCTGCTCGGCCTCGCAGCCGCGGTCGCCCTGGTCGCGGTGGGGGTCAGGATGGTACGCGCACGCGGCTGACCTGCGTGTGCGTGGTCACAAGTTCCCTTGCTGAATCGGCGCTGACACAAATACGCGGGAAAATAGTTCTCGTGAAGCCTCAGCGCATCCTTGTGGTCGGTGCCGGACATGTCGGGCTCTACGCGGCCCTGCGACTGTCCCGCAAGCTCAGTTCCCGCGAGGCTGAGGTGATCATCGTCGATCCCCAGCCACACATGACCTACCAGCCGTTCCTCCCCGAGGCGGCGGCCGGCAACATCTCCCCGCGGCACTCCGTCGTGCCTCTTCGCCGGGAGCTCAAGAAGTGCAAGATCGTTGCCGGTGAGGTCACCAAGATCTCGCACGGCGCCAAGACGGCGACCGTGCAGCCCTACGTCGGCCCGGCGCTGGAGCTGGAGTACGACCACATCATCGTGGCCCCCGGCAGCGTCTCGCGTACCCTGCCGATCCCCGGCCTGCGCGAGACCGGCGTCGGCTTCAAGACCATCGGCGAGGCCATCTGGCTTCGCAACCACGTGCTCGACCGGCTCGACGTCGGGGCCAGCACCAGCGACCCCGGCGTCCGCCGCCGGGCGCTGACCTTCGTCTTCGTCGGCGGCGGCTTCGCCGGCATCGAGGCCCTGGCCGAGATGGAGGACATGGTCCGCGACGCGATCAACCGGTACTACCCCGAGCTGTCCCCGAACGACGCCCGGTGGGTGCTGGTCGAGGCGGCCCGGCGCATCCTGCCCGAGGTCGGCCCGGAGATGGGCGCGTACACGGCGGAGCAGCTCACCAAGCGGGGCATCGACGTCCGGCTGGACACCCGGCTGGAGTCGTGCGTCGACGGCTTGGTGAAGCTGTCCGACGGCGACGAGTTCGTCACCGACACCCTGGTCTGGACGGCCGGCGTCAAGCCCAGCCCGATGCTGGAGGCGACCGACCTGCCCCGCAACCAGCGTGGTGCGCTCACCTGCCTGCCGACGCTGCAGGTCGTCGACGGCGACCGGATCATCGACGGCGCGTGGAGTGCCGGTGACTGCGCGGCGGTCCCCGACATCACCGGTACGCCCGACCAGAACGGGCAGCTCCCGTTCTGCTCGCCGAGCGCCCAGCACGCCGTACGCCAGGCCAAGCGCATGGCGGACAACATCCGGGCCGCCGTCCGGGGCAGCGCGCTCAAGCCGTACCGGCACAAGCACGTCGGCAGCGTGGCCAGCCTGGGCCTGCACAAGGGCGTCGCGCACGTCTACGGCGTGAAGCTCAAGGGCTGGCCGGCCTGGATGATGCACCGGACCTACCACATGAGCCGGATCCCCTCGGCCAACCGGAAGGTCCGCGTGGTCGCCGACTGGACGCTGGCGCTCTTCCTCCGCCGTGAGGTCGTGCCGCTGGGCAGCCTGCACACGCCGCACCAGCCGTTCGACGAGGCCGCCGCGGCGACCCCGCCGCGAGTGGTCACCACGCCGGTTCCCCCGGTACGCGAAAAGGTCGGCGTCTAGCCGTTCCGCCTTACCGCGCCGTTCCGCCTTACAGCGCTGGATCAGGGATCTCGGTCGAATCTTTCCCCAAGATTCGACCCGGATCCCTGATCCAGCGCTTTCTCGTGAGCCGGCGCCCGCTCAGCGCTTGACGCGCCACACGGTGGCGTCGGCGATGTGCTCGCCCGGACCGAGCAGCCGGTTCATCGTGAGCAGGAGCGCGTCCTCGTGGACCGTGGCGGTGAGCACCACGCAGTCGGCCTTCCAGTACGCCAGGTCGCGGCGGGCCAGCGCCCGATCCGTGTCGTTGACGTCCCGGGCCCGGCCGGTCTTGGCGACATCCGCGATGAGCAGCGACGTCGGGCGCTTGTAGGTGCCGATCGAAGCCCGGCGGGAGCGCCCGTACGGGCCGATGAAGAAGCCCTCCGGCATGCCGAACGCCACGTCGGTGGCGACGGCGTACCGCATGGGCTCCGGCGCCGGTGGGGTGGCGATCGGCACTGGCACGATCACCCCGCCTTCGGGTGCGCACTCCCGCCAGTGTCCTTCGCTGTAGAAGCGCGGGACCGCGGGGCGCTCCGCCGTCGGCAGGGGCGACGGCAGCAACGGCGCCAACGAGGCCACGACCAGCACCGGTACGCCGTACCGCAGCGCCCGGGCCGGCCGGGTGCGTACCTCCTCGATGAGGAGGACGAGCAGGACGGCGATGAGCGGCACGGCCGCCAGCGCGAACCGCATCGGCAGCGCGCCGTCCACGATCGGCAGGCCGTGGATGATCCGGTACAGCCCCGGAATGCCCGTACGCTCGCGGTCGATCACGATCTGCGGGCCGAGCGACAGCGCGCACATGATCAGCGCCGCGACCGCACAGGCCACCGCGATCGCCTGCCGGCGCAGCCAGACGACGGCGACCAGGGTCACGATCAGCAGCGGCCAGCCGAGGAACGTGTTCAGCTCGGTGTAGCCCGTGGACAGCCGGAGACTGTCGGGTGATCCCGCGATCGACAGTGGCGAGAACGCGCCGAAGCTGGCCAGGTCGGCGTAGAAGTAGTCGGGGCTGAACGGGCCGTCCGGCACACTCTGCCGCCCGGCGAACTGGGTGAGCAGCGGCCCGGCCAGCAACGCCGCGGCGACGCCGGTCGCCACGCCCAAGCCGGCCAGGAACCGGCCGAGGTCCGCCCGTGACGGTCGCCGCATCACCGCGTACACGAGGGTGATGACGAAGAGCGTGAGCGCCGTGAGGAAGAGCGTCTCCTCGCCGATGAGGACCTGGAGGCTGACCAGGACCGCGAGGATGAGGCCGCTGCCGACCGCGCGGTTGCGCTCGCCCGCCTGCGCCGCGCGCCACATCCGCACGACCGCCCAGACCATGGCCGGGACCAGCCATTGGGCCGTGATGTGCAGGTGGGCGTTCGACTGCGAGATCATGCCGGGCGCAAAGCCGCAGAGTGCCGCGCCGACCGCCGAGGCGAACCGCCCGGCTCGCATCGTCCGGGAGAACAGCAGGTACCAGGCGATCGCCGTGCCGGCCAAGTTGATCGGGACCAGCAGGGCGAAGGTGACGGGAGCGCCGAAGATCAGTGTGATCGGGGCCAGCACCGCCCCGAGGGCGATCACCGTCGTGTTGGCGAGCAGGTTCACCCCGTCCGGCGCGTTGAGCCGGTCGGTGACGAGGCTGAAGTCGCCGGTCCAGAGGTGGGTGTCGTACGCCAGGAACCACTCGTACAGCGCCTGATCGGTCGGGTTCTGCCCGAGCGCGCGGCCGTGCGGGTCGGCCAGCAGGTCGTGGACGAGCCAGAACGCGAATCCGACGAACGCCGCGATGATCACGACGTCGCGCAGCCAAGGCCGGCGGACCGCCTCGAGCAGGCGGCCGCGCGTTCCCTCGGTGTGCTCGGGAGCCGGAGCCTCCACCGAATCCCGGAGTGGCGTGCGGAGCGGAGCGGTGCGCGTCACGGTGCGACCCTACCGTGACTACGGAGATCCGGTAGTTCTGCGTTACGGTGATTGCGCTGCGCCCAGGTGGTGGAACGGCAGACACGGCTGGCTTAAACCCGGCTGCCGCAAGGCGTGCGGGTTCGAATCCCGCCCTGGGCACGTGGAGAGCGAAACTTTGGCCGGTCAGGCCGACTTGCTCGGCCGGCAGGTGGCGCACTGGACCCCGGCGCGTTGGTCCGGCCGCGGCGACGCCGTGTACGCCCTCGTGCAGCGCCTGGCCGACGCGGCGGCCGCCGCCGAGGGCCAGCCGAGGCGGACGGTGCCCCGGCTCGCCGACACCGTCCTCCCCGACCAGATACGCGTCATCGTCGCCGACCTGCTGGCCGCCGCCCCCACCGCTTCGGTCGCCGAGGCGTTGGCCGCGGACATCCGCGCTACGCGGCTCGCCCTCTGACCCCCGCCTGGGTGATCATTGCGCCAGCCATGCTGCTTCACCGAGCGAACTGCCCCTTTAAACAGCATGGCTGACGCGATGATCAAGCTTGACGGTCAGCTGAGCCGCTCCAGGATCATCGCCATGCCCTGGCCGCCGCCGACGCACATCGTCTCCAGCCCGATCTGCTTGTCGTGCCACTGCAGCGAGTTGATCAGCGTGTTGGTGATCCGCGCGCCGGTCATGCCGAACGGGTGGCCGACCGCGATCGCCCCACCGTTGACGTTGACCTTGTCGAGCGGCAGCCCGAGTTCCCGGTAGGACGGGATGACCTGAGCGGCGAAGGCCTCGTTGATCTCGGCCAGATCGATGTCGTCGATCGTCATCCCGGCCCGCGCGAGCGCCTGCTGCGTGGCGCCGACCGGCCCGATGCCCATGATCTCGGGGCTCATCGCGGTGACGCCGGTGCTGATGATGCGCGCCAGCGGTGTGATGCCCAGTTCGCGCGCCTTGGTGTCGGACATGATCACGACGGCGGCCGCGCCGTCGTTGAGCGGGCAGCAGTTGCCCGCCGTGACCCGCCCGTCCGGCCGGAAGACCGGCTTGAGGCCGCTGACCGCCTCCAGCGTCACGCCCGCCCGCGGGCCGTCGTCGCCGCTCACGACCGTGCCGTCCGGCGTCGTCACCGGCGTGATCTCGCGCGCCCAGAAGCCGTCCGCGATCGCCTTCTCGGCGAGGTTCTGGCTGCGTACGCCGAACTCGTCCATGTCGGCCCGAGTGATTCCGTGCAGCTCGGCGAGGTTCTCCGCGGTCTGCCCCATGGCCATGTAGATGTCGGGCAGTTCGCCGTCCTCGCGGGGGTCGTGCCACGGCTCGGCGCCGCCCTGCGCCCGTTGGGCGGTCCGCTGGACGGCCGAGTCGAACTTCGGATTGCGCCACGAGCCGCCGACCAGCGCCTGCGCCTCGGGCGGCAGACCGTCGGAGCTGCCCCGGGCGAACCGCGAGACCATTTCGACGCCGGCCGAGAGGAAGACGTCACCCTCGCCGGCCTTGATGGCGTGGAAGGCCATCCGGGTGGTCTGGAGCGACGAGGCGCAGTACCGGGTGACCGTCGCGCCCGGCAGGAAGTCCATGCCGAGCAGCGTCGAGACGACCTTCGCCATCTGGTGGCCCTGCTCGCCGCCGGGCATGCCGCAGCCGAGGTAGAGGTCGTCGACGGAACGCGGGTCCAGCTGCGGCACCTTGGCCAGCGCCGCCTGGATGATCGTGGTGGTGAGGTCGTCCGCGCGCAGGTCGCGCAGCGAGCCCTTGACGGCCCGGCCGATGGGAGAGCGGGCGGTGGCGACGATGACGGCTTCAGTCATGGCTCCAACCCTACTGGCGAGTAACTAACCTGCCAAGGTCAGGGGAGTGTCGGGCTGACCCCGGCCGCGTGGGCGACCGCGGGGAGCAGGGCGTACGCCCAGACCCGGTAGCCGTCGGCGGACGGGTGGTACCGGTCCTCGCACAGCGTGGCCGGATCGGCCCGGAAGACCGGCCCGGTCTCGGCGCCCAGGTCGACGATCGCACCCCCGGCGGCGTGCACCGCCCGGATCTGGGCTCGGGCGATCCGACGGCCCAACCATCCGACGATCTGCCTCAGCGGTGGTGCGATCGCGCGGGCCGCGCCCATGTCGGGGCACGTCCCCACGACCACTTCGACGCCTGCTTCGCGGAGACGGCGTACCGCCGCACCGAGATGCGTCGCGGCCTCGCCCGGCGAGCGCAGGCCGATGACGTCGTTCGCGCCGACCAGAATCACGGCCACATCCGGGCGCAGCCCCAGCAGCGCCCGAGCGACCTGAGTGGCGAGGTCGGAGGAGCGGGAGCCGGAGACTCCGACGCTCGACAGGTCGACCCGGCGGCCGGGCTCCCCGCCGACCGGGTTGGACAACAGCTCGGCCAGCTGACCGCCGACGGTGTCGGCGACCCGGTCGACCCCTACGCCGAGAGCGGCGGAGTCGCCCAGCATCACCAGACGCAGCGGTGGAGCGGCGTCGGCCCCGATGCTGGCCCGGACGTTGAGCCCCAGCGCGGGCTGGGCGTACGAGCGGCGGCGCGCCATGATCGCCTCGGCGGTCAGCAGCGCGGCACCGCCGACGGTGCCGGCGACCAAGGCCACCACCGTCGCCTTCCCGACCCGCTTGAGCAGGCTCATGTCGACTGTCCCTCCACTCCGTCGCCGCTGACGACCGCTCGATCCGGCGTCAGCTGGGAGGACGCTGGGTCAGCCCCATCGCTCCAGCCGGCCGCCAGGTGATCGGCAGAGGTGGCGTGCCGGCCGTTGGCCCGCGCCGCCGGGTCCTCGACCGGCAGGCGCAGCACCTCCCAGACCCGGTGGCGAAGCTGGGCCCATCGACCGGCCGGGCCGCGATCCCGCCCGCCGACGGAGACCCCGCTGACCTCCGTGCCGGGCAGGCGCACCGCCGCGGCAGCCGCCTCCGGCAGCGACCGTACCCCCTTACCGGTGGTCTGCGCAGCTGGGCGAGCGTCGCCACGGTGCACGGCGGCGATGGCGGTAGGCAGCAGAGCGGCGCTGGCGATGGCGTAGCCCTCAGCGGACGGGTGGAAGCGGTCGCTGCCGAACATGCGCTGCGGCTCGCTCGCGAACCGAGGCCCGAGCAGGTCGCCGAGCGACACCGTCCACCCACCCGCCTCCACGACCGCGACGGTCTGCGCCATGGCCATCTGCCGGCTCCAGTGCCGGGCCAGCCAGCGCAGCGGCGGCCGGATCGGCTGGACCGCACCCAGATCAGGGCACGTCCCGACGACGACCTGACAGCCGGACGCCCGCAGTGCGCGTACGGCGTCGGCCAGATAGCGGACCGCGGTGGCCCGGCTTCCGGCGTGCGTCACGTCGTTGGCGCCGATGAGGATGACCGCCAGCTGCGCCCCCACCTCGATCGCCGCGTCGACCTGCGGCCGCAGCTGGGCCGAGGTGGCGCCGACCACGGCGAAGGAGTGCGCGACGACCGGACGGCTCAGCCGCCGGGCCAGACCGGTGGCGATCAGCGCGGTGGGGGTCTCCCGGGGGCGGAACACGCCGAATCCGGCCGCCGAGGAGTCGCCGAGCACGACCATCGTCAATGCGGGGCCGTCGTATCGTTGACCGTAGCGCCCGTCCGGACGGGGCGGCGGCGCCTCGGCCAACGGGATGATCCGCTTGGCTTGTTCCGCTTGCGCGTACATCACTCCGGCCGCCACCAGACCCGCGGTGACAGCGAAGCCGCCGCTGTAGGCGACGGCCCGTCCGATGGTCTTGACGGCCTTCTTTCCTGCGGTGCTCATGGCGGACTCCGAGTAACGTGAGGCTCGTACCCTTCGGCGTGTGACTCAAGGTTAGCGAGATCAAATGGGACGGACCATCAGGCGTACCGCAGCCTTCACAGCCTTGTGGAAAGCGGTGACCGCGTCGCATCGCGGTGGACCGGGATTGGCCGACCGGGTGTTCAGCGTGCCGCGGCTGGCCTGGGCCTCGTTGCGGGGTCAGTATGACGGCTCGGGCCGGTTCCTGTTGATGGCATTGGCGACCTTGTACGTGGTGTCGCCCATCGATCTGGTGCCGGAGATCGTGATGGGGCCGCTGGGACTCATCGACGACGGCCTCGTCATCGCCTGGATCGCCGGCGCCTTCCTGTCGGAGACCGACCGCTTCCTGCAGTGGGAACGGGTCTTCCCGAAAGGACGCCGCCGGGAACGCCCGACGAACCCGCGGCCCGGCGACTTCATCGACGGTCAAGTCGTCGACTGATCATCGCGGAATAAGATCATCACCGCGTAATAGGCTCTGGCCATGCGATATGTCGACAACGTTGTTGACCTGATCGGCGACACCCCGCTGGTCCGGCTGCACAGCGTGACCGAGGGTATTCCGAGCGGCGGCCCGATCGTGCTGGCGAAGGTCGAGTACCTGAACCCCGGCGGATCGGTGAAGGACCGCATCGCCACGCGGATGATCGACGCCGCCGAGCAGGAAGGCCTGCTCAAGCCGGGTGGCACGATCGTCGAGCCGACCAGTGGCAACACCGGTGTCGGACTGGCCCTCGTGGCGCAGCGCCGCGGCTACCGCTGCGTGTTCGTCTGCCCCGACAAGGTCAGCGAGGACAAGCAGAACGTGCTCCGGGCGTACGGGGCCGAGGTCGTGGTGTGCCCGACCGCGGTCGCCCCGGAGGATCCGCGCTCCTACTACTCGGTCTCCGACCGGCTCGTCCGCGAGATCCCCGGCGCCTGGAAGCCCGACCAGTACTCGAACCCCAACAATCCGCGGTCGCACTACGAGACGACCGGACCGGAGATCTGGGCGCAGACCGAAGGCCGCATCACGCACTTCGTGGCGGGTGTGGGCACCGGCGGCACCATCTCCGGCGTCGGCCGCTACCTCAAGGAGGCCTCGGGCGGCCAGGTGAAGATCATCGGAGCCGACCCCGAGGGCTCGGTCTACTCCGGCGGCACCGGCCGGCCGTACCTGGTCGAGGGCGTCGGCGAGGACTTCTGGCCGACCACCTACGACAAGGGCGTCTGCGACGAGATCATCGAGGTCACCGACCGCGAGTCGTTCGAGATGACCCGGCGCCTGGCCCGCGAGGAAGGCCTGCTCGTCGGCGGCTCCTGCGGCATGGCGGCGGTCGCGGCGATCAAGGTGGCGCGCTCGGCGCCGGCCGACGCGGTGATCGTGGTGCTGCTCCCGGACGGCGGCCGCGGCTACCTCTCCAAGCTCTTCAACGACGACTGGATGGCCCGCTACGGCTTCCTCGCGGCGGAGGGCCCGACCGTCGCCGACGTGCTCGCGGCCAAGGCCGGCGCGATGCCGTCGCTGGTCCACGTCCATCCGACCGAGACCGTACGCGACGCGATCGACATCATGCGGGAGTACGGGGTGTCGCAGTTGCCGGTGCTGAAGGCCGAACCGCCGGTCGTGACCGGCGAGGTCGCGGGCTCGATCGCCGAACGCGACCTGCTCGACGCGCTGTTCGCCGGGCAGGCGCATCTGCACGACATGGTGGACAAGCACACGGCTCCGCCGCTGCCCATGGTCGGTGGCGGCCAGCCGGTCGCCGAGGCGGTCGCGTTGCTGGCCAAGGCGGACGCCGCGATGGTGCTGGTCGACGGCAAGCCGGCCGGCGTACTGACGAGGCAGGACCTGCTCAACCACCTCGCCTAAGATCGCGTCACCGTTTGGAGCGACCCGTGCGCATTGTGCGCGCGGGTCGCACAGTTTGTCCGAGTGTGACGCTTGACCGAGGCGTTGACTTCCATGTCAGGAGCACACCGCTCCTCCTTGGGGGGGAAGTCGTGATCAGCGTCGCCGAACCTTCAAACCGGGCCACCACCGGTGCGTCCGAGATCCTCGACCCGCTGCTCTGGCAGGACGCGCAGTTCATGCTCGCCCGCCACGCGCCGCGGGACGGGATCGGCACCGACGACGACACCTGTGCCTGGTGCGGCCTGCAATGGCCGTGCCCGCCGAGGCGGCTCGCCGAGCGCGCCGCGGCCGCGTCGACACGGACCTGGCAGCATGCCTGGACCGCGCGACACGACCTGAACAGCCTCCGCGCGCTGCCCAGCGTGCGGGCGCAGTCGGGCGGTCGGAACTCCGGCAGCCTGCTCGGACTCGACGCCCCGCGGGTGGACGAGGTCGGACGGGTCCCCGCCAACCGGGCCCTCTTCGACTAGCCGAACAACGGGCGTCACGTCCCGCCGGACCGTCCCCCGGCAAGGCGGGATCGAACGTCCGGCATAGCGGCGACGCGCCGTGCCCGCCAGCGCGCGCGTCCCGCGAACACCCGCCCGTCGCGGTGATCGGCTGCCTCCGCCGATGTCGACGCCTCCGGCCAGGCGTCGCAACCGCGCCGACGCGGGAAAGTTGGGCGGGAGTACGCGATCAACCGGTTCCCCCGCAGTCCGGTCGCGCTACTCCCGCCCAACGCATGTCAGCGCTTCTTGGCGGGTTTCGCGGGGGTCATCGCTCGGAGTCGGCCGATCTGCCGTTCCTGGATGCCGATGGCCCGTTCGAAGAAGTCCAGCAGCAGCTTGAGGTCGGCGTCGGAGTAGCCGGCGATGCTGCGGGTCGAGTCCTCGATCAGGGGCAGCATGACCTGCCAGGCCTGTTCGGCGATCTCGGGCCGGGCTTGGACCACCACCTTCCGGCGGTCGCTCGGGTCGGGCGTACGCGAGATGTAGTCGCTCTTCTCCATCCGGTCCAGCATCGCCGTGACGCTGCCCGTGGTGAGCCCGAGTTGGGTGGCCAGCCGCCCCGGCGCGGTCGGGCCTTCCTGCAGCAGCAGATCCAGGCAGCGCAGGTCGGTGCGGTTCAGGCCGAGGAGCCGGGCGATTTCGTCGTCGCCCTGGTCGACCGCGCGCTGGAAGGCTCTGACCTGCTCGCCCAGGCGTTGTTCAAGATTCTCCCGAGAATCACTTGACATTCGAGTATCTTGTCCTTCAAGCTATAGGTGTCTTGAGAGTCAAGATATCAGAACGTCAAGGGAGTTGCCATGAACACCACCGTCGCCACCGAGCCCGTCCGCGTCGAGGCGTACTCCGACACCGTGAAGAAGCTGGGCGACTGGACTGCCGCCAACCGCTTCGAGGTCCGCGGGCGCAGCGGATACGCGCTGCTGGACCTGCGGTCGCCACGGATCGTCGGTGATGTCGAGATCCGGGTCCACGCCTCTCGCTCCACGATCAAGCTGCTGGTGCCCGAGGACGCGGTGATCGATCAGTGGGACTTGACGTTCCGCGGCCGGGGCACGGTCAAGGACTGGGAGCACACCAAGGGCACGGGTTCCCGCCGCGTACGCCTCGTCGGCGAGATCGAGAACGGTGAGGTCCGCATCGTCCGGGGCGGCATCGCGATCCTGACGGCGATGTTCTCGCGCGAGTTCGTCGACGACTGCGTCCGCGCACACCGGGCGGGCGGGCGGCCGACCGTGCACGATCCCGCCGACACCCACGCCTGATCGCGTACGCCGCAGCGGGCCCTCACCGGGGGCTCGCTGCGGCATAATCGCGATCGTGAATGCCATCCGGCTCGCGGTGACCTTCACGTCGCTGTTCGGCCAGGCGGAGTCGCACCGCCCCAGCGGCGTCGAGATGACGGCCGAGAAACAGGGGAGTGGCGAGGTGTGGCTCGTCTTCCGATACGTCGGCAGCGGCGGCAACTCGTGGACCGCGTACGAGAAGCTCTAGCAGCTCGGGACGCTGGATCGCCGGATCCTGCGTCCCGAGCGCCTGCGCGGCGGGGTCAGCCGAGCGTGGCGACCCCGGTCTGGCAAGTCAGCCCGTTCGGGCCGATGCCGCAGTACCCGTCCGGGTTCTTGGCCAGATACTGCTGGTGGTAGTCCTCGGCGAAGAAGTACTGGCCGAGGGGCGCGATCTCGGTCGTGATGTCGTCGAGACCGGCGGCCTTGACCACCGGCGCGAAGCCGTCCCGCGAGGCCAGCGCCTCGTCGAGCTGCGCCGGGGTGGTGGCGAGGATCGCCGAGCGGTACTGCGTACCGACGTCGTTGCCCTGGCGCATGCCCTGGGTCGGGTCGTGGTTCTCCCAGAAGACCTTGAGCAACTGGGCGTAGCTGATCTTGGCCGGGTCGAACACCACCTGGACGACCTCGGTGTGCCCGGTGAACCCGGAACAGACCTCGTCGTAGCTGGGGTTGGCGGTCAGACCGCCGGCGTACCCCACCGAGGTGGAGTAGACGCCGTCGAGCTTCCAGAACAGCCGCTCGGCGCCCCAGAAGCAGCCCATTCCGAAGACCGCCGTCTCGAAGCCGGCCGGGAACGGGCCGGTCAACGGCGTACCAAGGACGAAATGGGACGAAGGCACCCGCATCGCCTCGGCGCGACCGGGCAGGGCCTGCTCGGGCGTGGGAAGGTCGAGCATCTTGCGGCGTAGGAACATGAATTACACCTCCGGTGGCATGAACGCCGGTCGGGTGAGAGAAAATCCCAGCATGTCTTACGGATTCGAGACGCTCGCCATCCACGCCGGTCAAGAGCCGGACGAGCGGACCGGTGCGGTGATCCCGCCGATCTTCCAGACCTCCACGTACGCCCAGGACGCGGTCGGCGCGCCCCGGCTGGG
Source organism: Hamadaea sp. (assembly GCA_013361475.1). Taxonomy (GTDB): domain Bacteria; phylum Actinomycetota; class Actinomycetes; order Mycobacteriales; family Micromonosporaceae; genus Hamadaea. The sequence goes on along the minus strand of JABFYB010000408.1, from coordinate 12,728 downwards.
CTACGAGTACTCGCGCAGCGGCAACCCGACCCGGGACGCCCTGCAGGAGTGCCTGGCGGCGCTGGAGGGCGGGCGCTACGGGTTGACCTTCGCCAGCGGCCTCGCCGCGGAGGACACCCTGCTCCGGTCGGCTCTGCGCCCCGGGGACCACGTGGTGATCCCCGACGACGCGTACGGCGGCACCTATCGGTTGTTCGCCCGGGTGGCGCAGCCCTGGGGCGTACAGTTCACGCCCGCGCGCCTGACCGACGCGGACGCCGTGCGGGCGGCGGTGACCGCGCAGACGAAGATGATCTGGGTCGAGACCCCGACGAACCCGCTGCTGGGCGTCGCGGACATCGCCGCGATCGCGGAGATCGCGCGCGAGGTCGGGGCGATTCTGGTGGTGGACAACACCTTCGCCAGCCCGTATCTCCAGCAGCCGCTGGCGCTCGGCGCGGACGTCGTCGTCCACTCGACCACGAAGTACGTCGGCGGACACTCCGATGTGGTCGGTGGCGCGCTCGTCCTCAACGACGCGGAGCTGCACGACAAGGCGAAGTTCCACCAGAACGCGATGGGCGCGGTGAACGGTCCGTTCGACGCCTGGCTGACGCTGCGCGGGGTGAAGACCCTCGCCGTACGCATGGAGCGCCACTGCGACAACGCGGAGCGGGTCGTCGAGTTCCTCAGTGGACACCCGGCGGTGACGCAGGTGCTCTATCCGGGGCTGCCGGAGCACGCGAACCATGACGTGGCGGCGAAGCAGATGCGCCGCTTCGGCGGCATGGTGAGCTTCCGTGTCGGCGATCTCGCGAAGGCCGAGCGGATCTGCAACAGCACCAAGGTTTTCACCCTGGCGGAGTCTTTGGGCGGCATCGAGTCGCTCATCGAGCACCCGGGTCGGATGACGCACGCCAGCGTCGCGGGCTCGGCCCTGGAGGTCCCGGCCGACCTCGTACGCCTCTCGGTGGGCATCGAGACCCTCGACGACCTGCTGGCCGATCTGGACACTGCGCTGAGTGCCTGACGAGTCACTCCTCCCCGGTAGAGTGTGCGCCACGCACTGCTGGGGAGGAGTGGGTAGATGCCCGAGACGTGGGTCGGCGCGACCGCGAAACAGATCGCGCGCGCGGTGCGTCGCGGTGATGCCTCGGCGACCCAGGTCGTCGCCGATCACCTCGACTACATCCGGGCGAACGACGACCAGGTCCACGCCTTCCGCGCGCTGCGCGAGTCGGAGGCCGCCTTCGAGGCGGCCGAGGTCGACGACCAGCCCGACCTCGGTCACCTGCCGCTCGCGGGCGTTCCGGTCGCGCTGAAGGAGAACACGCCCATCGCGGGCCTGCCGACCTGGCGCGGATCGGCCGCCGCGCGGTCCGAGGTGGCCGAGGCCGATCACGAGGTGGTACGCCGACTGCGCGGCGCCGGCGCCGTCATCGTGGGCGTGACGCGCATGCCGGAGTTGGGGCTCTGGGCGACCACCGACGACGACTCGGCGGTGACCCGCAATCCGTGGAACTTCGAGCGCACCCCGGGCGGATCGTCCGGCGGATCGGCGGCGGCGGTCGCGTCCGGGCTGGTCCCGATCGCGCACGGCAACGACGGTCTCGGCTCGATCCGGATTCCCGCGGCGTGCTGCGGACTGGTCGGGCTGAAGCCGGGCCGGGGCGTGGTGCCGGCGCAGTTGGGCCGCGAGGACTGGTTCGGCCTGGTCGAGCACGGCATCCTCGCCACCACGGTGGCCGACGCGGCCGTCGGGTTCTCCGTGCTCGCTGGGCGTACGCCGGGCAAGCTGGAGCACCCGCCCCGGCTGCGGGTCGCCGTCTCGCTACGCTCGCCGGTCGCGGGCACGGCCGCTGACGCGGCCAACCGCGAAGCCGTCTCGACCGCGACCAACCTGCTCGTCGAGGCGGGTCACGACACTGTCTCGGCCGATCCGGCGTACCCGGTGGGGTTGGGTCTGCGAGGCATGGCCACCTGGTTCGCCGCGGCCTATCGGGACGCCGAGGACGCTGGTCTGCTCGACGCCAAGCTCCAGCCACGGTCCCGACGCCACCTGCGGATGGGCCGCTGGGCCTGGAATCGTGGGCTGATCCGTGAGGAAGACCGCGAAGGTTTCCGGGAGCGGTCGATCGCCTTCTTCGGCGACGGGAACTACGACGTGCTGCTGACCCCGGCGTTGGCGCGGACGCCGTTGCCGGCCCGCTCCTGGTCCTCGCGGGGCTGGCTGGCCAACGTGACCGCCTGTCTTCGCTTCGCGCCGTACGCCGCGCCCTGGAACGTCGCCGGGCTGCCCGCGTTGACCGTGCCGGTCGGCGTACGCCCCGACGGGCTGCCCGCCGCGGTCCAGCTCGTCGGCCCGCCCGGCAGCGAGCTGACCCTGCTGGCCATCGCCGGCCAGTTCGAACTGCTGCACGCGTGGCGTCGGCACGCCCCCGGATTCCCGATCACCGCCCCCGCGCGTACGCGCTGACCGAAGTGTCGGCGCTGGAGAGTCAGAACGGGCGGATGACCATCAGCAAAGTGATCACCGCAACGCCTTCAAGAACCTCATCACAAGAAGGATCACAAGCAGAAAACCGGGCAATCTACGCGACCAGCGGTGGAGCCGACTGAGCCGGTGGACGGGGGCGGTGCGACGATCAGAGCGTGACACCTCATCTCGTCAGCGTCGACGACATCCGGGCAGCCCGGGAGCTGCTGCGGGACATCGCACGGACCACCCCGATCGAGCCCTGCCGGCCGTTGTCGGCCAAGCTCGGCGGGCAGGTCTGGCTCAAGTGCGAGAACCTCCAGCGGGCCGGTGCGTACAAGGTGCGGGGTGCGTACACCCGGATCGCGCGGCTCACCGACGCGGAGCGGGCCCGGGGTGTGGTGGCCGCTAGCGCGGGCAACCATGCGCAAGGGGTAGCCGTGGCTGCGACTGCGCTCGGCGTGAGCGCGACCGTGTTCATGCCTGTCGGCGCGCCGCTGCCGAAGGTCGCCGCGACGAAGGGCTATGGCGCCTCGGTTCAACTCGTCGGAGCGAACGTGGACGAATCGCTGGTGGCCGCCCGGGAGTTCGCGGAGGCCACCGGCGCGATCTTCATCCACCCGTTCGACCACCCGGACGTCATCGCCGGGCAGGGCACGGTCGGGCTGGAGATCCTGGAGCAGGTCCCCGACGTCAAGACGATCATCACCGGGATCGGCGGCGGCGGTCTGATCTCCGGCGTCGCGGTCGCCGTCAAGGCGCTACGGCCCGAGGTGCAGATCATCGGGGTCCAGGCGGCCGGGGCGGCGGCCTTCCCACCGTCCTTGCGGGCCGGTCATCCGGTCCGGCTGGAGCAGCTCAACACGATCGCCGACGGCATCGCCGTCCTCCGCCCCGGCGAGTTGACCTACCAGCACGTCAGCAAACTCGTCGACGAGGTCGTCACGGTCACCGACGAGGAGATCTCACGAGCCCTGCTCATGCTGCTCGAACGGGGCAAGCTCGTGGTCGAGCCGGCCGGGGGAGTCGGGGTCGCCGCGCTGCTCAGCGGAGTCGTCGAGGTCGAGACGCCGGCGGTCGCGATCCTCTCGGGCGGCAACATCGACCCGCTGCTCATGCTGCGCGTCATCGAGCACGGTCTGTCGCTCGCGGGCCGCTTCCTGCGCTTCACCGTCCGCTGCGCCGACCGGCCCGGCCAGCTCGCGGAGTTGCTCTCGCTCATCGCCCAGCATCGGGCCAACATCGTCGACGTCGCGCACCAGCGCCACGACCCCCAGCTCCGGCTCGGCGAGGTCGCCGTCGCGCTCTCGGTGGAGACGCGCGGGTCCGAGCACTCGGATCGCCTGCTGTCCGCGCTCAGATCCAACGGGTACGCCGTATCGGCGTGATCGGAGCCCGGAGACGGCGAAGGCCGCCCCGGCGTACCGGAGCGGCCTTCCTGGATGACGGCGTCAGCTGAGCCGGGTCCGCGGGTGAACCCGGCCGGTGGCCCGTACGCCCGCCATGGTCGGAACGGGCGGCAGGAAGATCTGCGACACGTTGAACTGGTTGCCGACGATGCCCGAGACGTCCAGGATCACGTGCGTGGTGACGAACGCGTAGATGGAGACCACGTCGATGTCCGCGGCGCCGTAGTAGTTGACGCCGGCGAAGACGGAGTTCGCGATCGTCTGGTTGGCGACGAAGTTGATGTTCGAGGCCACCGGGCGCGGCTTGCCGTAGGGGAAGACCGAGAGGTAGCCGGGCTTGACCGGCCCCGTGACGGTCACATTGCCGTGCATCGCGGAGGCGCCGACGGCGATCTTGAGGCCGGTGTTGGCGCCGCTGATCGGGGTGAGCCTGACGTGGACGGTCTGGCCCTCCTTGACCCGGCCCGCCGAGTCGAGAACCGCCTTGTTGATCACCGAGGCCCGGCCGGCCGCGGACCGGGTGTCGAGAATCCGCTCCGGGGCGACCAGCGGCATCGTCATGGTGGACCAGGAGTCGTCGTAGATCGACGCGAGACCGCCGGCGTAGCCGTAGTAGAGGTAGCCGCCGAAGTTGTAGACGCCGCCGTCGACGATGGCGTCGCCGTTGGTCGGGAGCTCCTTGGAGGGCAGGACGATGGGTGCCCCGTTGCCCGTGTTGCTCAGCGTCAACGTCGAGGCGTTGCTCGAGCTGGTGATACTCGTCGTCGCCGCACCGGCGTCGTTGTCGCCCATAAGGACGGGGTCACCGGCGGCCGCGTTGGCCGGGGTGGCGGCGACGGCGCTGGCGACACCCGCCGCGCCCAGGCCGGCGGCGACAGTGCTCGCCCGGCGGAGCAGGCGGCGGCGGTCGACGGCGTTGTCTTCGGACATAAAGGGGGATCCTCCCGTGCGAGGCTCGCGTTGGCGCGAACGGCAAGCCAGCCTGCCAGGAGAATCCCCTGAGCTTCAATGGGCCAAAGGGATGATTGGGATCATCCCTTGTCGACTTCAGCCCGCGAAGGGCTCGAACTTCACGATGCTCACCGTGATCGTCGCACCACTGGGTGCGGTGTAGCTCACAGACTGCCCGGTCTTGGCGCCCATGATCGCCGCGCCCAGCGCGGACTCGGGGCTGTAGACCGTCATGTCGGTGGTGGCCGCGATCTCCCGGGAGCCCAGCAGGAAGGTCTCGGTGTCCTCGGGGTCGTCGTCGAACTGGATCGTCACGACCATCCCGGGCGAAACGGCGTCGGCCGTCGGCGCGTCGCCGACCCGGGCCGTACGCAGCAGCTCCTGCAGCTGACGGATGCGGGCCTCCTGCTTGCCCTGCTCCTCGCGAGCGGCGTGGTATCCGCCGTTCTCGCGAAGGTCGCCTTCCTCACGCCGGGCGTTGATCTCCGCTGCGACCGCGGGCCGCGCCGCGATCAGCTCGTCGAGCTCACCCTGCAGCCGGTCGAACGCATCCTGGGACAGCCAGGTGTTGGTCTCGGTCGATGGCACGGCGGACTCCTTGATTAGATCGGACAGAAGTTCAAACTTAACAGCGTACGCCCACTGTGGGTCAGCGGTTGGTTTCCGCGTCGTGGGGGTAGCAGCGCTCGACTTCGCCCGTCACGGGCCGTCCGTTCGTCGCCAGGCGGTACTGGACGACGGTCCGCTGGGGCTCGGCGCCGGCCGTGACCGCCACGGTCGCCCGGCCGATCTCGGCCCCGGCCTCGTCCCGCGCCCGGACGACGCATTGCGCCCGGCCGCCGTCGGGCAGCCGGACGACGAACTCGACGTCCACGGCGTTCTCACCGGTGACGAACCGGCTGACGCTGGAGCTGTAGTCCTGTTCACCGTAGGCCCGGTACAGCCGGAGGCCGGCGAAGACCATGATCACCAGCAGCAGGACGACCCCGGCGAGCTGCACAGGCCGGGGTACGCGCTGCGGCGTACGCTGCCGCCCGTAGCGGCCGGGCGGGAATACCGGGTGGGTCGTCTGAGCTGTCACAGTGCGGGGTCCTCGGTGCGATCTGGTCACCCGCGGCGAGGCCGGTGACCGCATTGTCGGTGGTCGGAGTCAGAATGGCTGTGAACCATCATCGCACTGGACCGAAGTGCTGAGACTGCAGAGGGAGATCTGGTGAGTGAGCAGCTTCGCCTGATGGCCGTGCACGCCCACCCCGACGACGAGTCGAGCAAGGGCGCCGCCACCATGGCCCGTTACGTCCGGGAGGGCGTGGACGTGCTGGTGGTGACGTGCACCGGCGGCGAGCGCGGCGACATTCTCAACCCGAAGCTGGCCGGAGATCCGGAGATCCTGGCCAACATGGCACAGATCCGGCGGGCGGAGATGGAGCGGGCCCGGGAGATCCTGGGCGTCCGGCAGGAGTGGCTGGGCTTCGTCGACTCGGGCTGGCTGGAGGACTACCGCCCGGAGCACGCCGACAAGCTGCCCGACGGCTGCTTCGGCCGGGAGGATGTGGCCACGGCGGCGCAGCCGTTGATCAAGTTGATGCGGGAGTTCCGGCCTCACGTCGTGATCACCTACGACGAGGAGGGCGGCTACCCGCACCCCGACCACATCCAGTGCCACCGGGTCAGCGTCGCCGCCTTCGACGCGGCCGGCGACGCGCAGGTCCACCCTGAGCTGGGCGAGGCCTGGCAGCCGCTGAAGCTCTACTACCACGTCAGCTTCACCCGTTCCCAGTTCACGGCGCTGCACGAGGCCTGCCTCGCGGCCGGCATCGACAGCCCCTACGCCGAGCTGCTGGCCGATTGGCCGGCCGACCGGGACAAGGGTGACCGGGTCACTACGCGTGTCGAATGCGGCGCCTACTTCCCGATTCGGGACGACGCGCTGCGGGCGCACGCCACTCAGATCGATCCCGACGGCGGCTGGTTCCGGGCGCCGCTGGCCATCCGGCAGCAGGGCTGGCCGACCGAGGACTACCAGCTGGCGAAGTCGTTGGTGGACAGTCCGACGCCGGAGAGCGACCTGTTCGCCGGCATCCGGAAGGAGGGGCTGGTCTGATGCTGGCCGAGTTCTTGTCCGACAACAATTTCGGGGACACCCGATCGGGCGGTCTGGCCGGGCCGATGGGCCTGCTTCTGATCGTCGTGCTGGGCATCGCGATCGTGCTGCTCATTCGCAACATGAGCAAGCGCATCAAGCGCCTTCCGGCCTCCTTCGACGGCGAGCCCGCCGAGGGTGACGTGGTTGAGCAGGTTGAGCCGGGCCGGGACAATTCTCGATGATCCATGCGGTTTTTCGGCCGGGGAGACTGTCGCCGGTCGAGATAACGCCGTAGCCTTCCCACCGGGATTCGCGTCAGCCTGCCTGTCCGCCGGGAACCCACGAAGAGGGGGTGCGGTGTGCTGATGAACAGCGTGGTTCACCGCATTTCCGAGGGGCTGCGGTCCGGTCTGGACTGGTCGCGGGGGACGCTGCGGCGGGCATACCTGGCCAGTGGGGCGCCCGAACTGCCCCGTCGTGCCCGGACTCTCGTCGGCTTCGCGGTCGGGGCCGCCCTGGTCGTCTCGATCGGCGGAGTGGCGTTCTCCCCTGTGGACGACTGGCTGCGGTTCGCGATCGTGGTCGGCATGGTGGTGGTCAGCCACCTCGGCCGGCTGCGTATCCGGATCTCCGGCTCCAACTTCGCCACCGCCTGGGGCGACGCGGCGTTCATCGTCGCCGTCTGGGTCGGCCCCGACGGCTGGCTGCCCGCCGCGCTGGGCCTCGGCGTCCTGCTGGCCAACCTGCTGCTTCAGGCGTTCGCCGACGAGTGGAAGCCGTTCGTCGAGATCATCCGGCGCTCGGCGAGCCTCGCCCTCGCGGCCGGTCCGGCGGCCTTGGTCGCCCACCTGCTCGTTCGGCAGGGGTACGACAAGATGGTCACGCCGGACGACGGGTTCGCCCTTGCCGCGACCGCCCTCGGCTACTCGCTGCTGACCGTCGTCATCACCTGCGTCTACACGTCGCTGCGCGACGGGCACAAGTTCGGCGCGCTGATGCGCCGGGCACTGAGCAGCATCTGGATGATGACGCTGGGCAACCTCGCGGTGGGCCTGGGGATCGTCGGCCTCCTCGGCGTGGACCTGCGCTGGCTCATCGCGCTTCCGCCGGTGCTGTGGCTGTTCCAGCAGGCGTACACCCATCGGCTGCTCGACTCGCAGGAGCGGCAGGGCTGGAACCGCTACGCCGACGCCATCCGGGCGCTGCGCCGCCATGGTGACATCGCCGGCATCGCCAACGCGGGCGCTCGCAGCGCGCTGAGCTTGTTCCGGGCCAATGAGGTCGTCGTCGAGCTGCTGAATCCGGACGGCCCCACCATGCGTTACACGGCGGGCGGCAGCCCCCTGCGCCGGAACGCAGGCGTCATCGCCTCGGTGACCCGGCCGCTGGAGGTCGCCGGTGAGCCGGTCGGCACGCTGACCCTGCACTTCGCCGGCACGGTCGGGCTGCGCAGCCGGGATCGGGCCGCACTCGCGGCGTACGCGGACGCGCTCGGCGTCGCCCTGCACGACGCGGCGACGCACGCCGCGCTCCGGCATGCCACCGAACGCGCGGTCGACGAGGCCGTCCGCGACCCGCTGACCAAACTCTTCAACCGGGAGGCGCTGCTGCGCCGGGGTGACGAGACGCTGCGCGGTCTCGACCGGTCGGCCGCGGTCGCCCTGCTGATGCTGGACGTCGACAACTTCAAGGAAGTCAACAACACCCTCGGCCACGTCGCCGGTGACCAGCTCCTGCAGATCGCGGCCGGGCGGCTCGGCGATCTTGTGTCCGATGTGGAGCTTTTGGCCCGGCTCGGCGGCGACGAGTTCGGCCTTCTCCTGTTCGACCTGCCCGAAGACGGCACCGAACAAGCCCTGCGGCAGGCCGAGCGGCAGGCGCTGCGCCGGGCCCGGCGGCTCGCCGCCGCGCTCGCGGAGCCGACGGAGATCGCCGGAGTGACCGTCTCGGCCGAGACGTCGGTCGGCGTCGTCGTGGCGGCCGCCGGACGAGTCGACATGCCGGAGTTGCTGCGCCGGGCGGATGTGGCGCTCTACCAGGCCAAGGACGGGCAGTCCTCGGTCGTGGCGTACGACCCGTCGCACGACGGCGCGAGCACGGACCGGCTGGCTCTCGTCGCGGAGATGCGCACCGCGCTCGACCTCGACGACCAGCTGCTGGTCGCGCTGCAGCCCGCGATCGACCTGTCGACCGGGGCACCCACCGGCGTCGAGGCGCTCGCGCGGTGGGAACATCCCCGCCGCGGCCGGCTGCACCCGAAGGACTTCGTTCGCGCGGTCGAGGCCAGTGAGCTGCTCGCACCGTTCACCCGGTACATCGTGGACAAGGCGTTGACGGCGGCGGCGCTCTGGCGGGCCGAGGGCATCGACGTGCCGGTCTCGGTCAACCTCTCCGCTCGCAACCTGCTCGACTCCGAGTTGCCGGCCGACATCGCGGTGCTGCTGCGGAAGCACCGCGTCCCGCCCGCCCGGCTCGTCCTGGAGATCACCGAGACGGTCGTCATGAGCGATCTCCGGGTGATCGACGAGGTGCTCAGCGACCTTCGGCAGCTGGGCGTACAGCTGTCCGTCGACGACTTCGGCACCGGCTACTCCTCGCTGACCTTCCTCACCCGCATCGCCGTCGACGAGGTCAAGGTGGACCGCAGCTTCGTCCGGGCCATGGGCGACTCGCCGCAGGCTGCCGCGATCGTGCGGACCACCGTCGACCTGGGACGGCAGCTCGGGCTGCGGGTCGTCGCGGAAGGCGTGGAGACCCACGAGCAGCGCCGGGTGCTCACCGACCTGGGGTGCACCGCCGCTCAGGGCTTCCACTTCTTCCGGCCGATGCCCAGCGAGGAGATCACCGCCGCGCTGCGCAGCCTCCCCGAGCCGCCGGCCGACGCTATCGCCGCCGTGAGCTGAGCCGCGCCAGCAGATCCGCGTGCTGTCGCCGCACCGCGGCATGTACGCGAGCACCGAAGCTGATCCGGGCCACCCCGAAGGCGGCCAGCTCGTCGACGCTCGGTGGGCCGTCGAGGCGGCCGAGGATGTTGACCGGGCCACCGACCTCCGCCACGAAGGCGCTGATCGTCGCCGGATCGTCCAGCAGGATCGGGTAGACGCAGTCCGCGCCGGCCGCGAAGTATCGGCGGGCTCGGTCCACCGCGTCGGCCAGGGCGTTGTGCGTACCACTTGATCGGAAGAAGGCGTCGATCCTGGCGTTGACCACGAGATCGACCCCCGCGGACCTCGCCGCCTCGCGCACCGCGGCCAGGAAGTCGGCCTGCCGAGCCGGATCCACCATGGTGCCTGTGGCCGGATCCGAGTCCTCCAGATTGCAGCCCGCGGCGCCCGCGGCAGCGAGGCGTTCGACCAGCTCGGCCGGTGGGAGCCGGAACCCGCGCTCCACATCCGCCGTCACCGGTACGCCCACCGCCCGGACGATTCGCGCGATCGCGTCGAGGATCTCGCCGACCGGCGCGGTCTCCCCGTCCGCATGGCCGAGCGTCTCCGCGAGCGCGGCGCTGCTGGTGGCCACGGCCGGGAAGCCGGCCGCCTCGACCGCCCGGGCCGACGGGACGTCCCAGACGTTCGGCAGCACGACGGGATCACCCGGGCGGTGCAGTGCCCGCAGCGTCGCAGCCCCCGTGACGAGGTCGGGCCCGGCGCCGGACCACTCGCCGGCGCCGGGAGCCCAGGAAGACGGGGGAGTCACGACAGTGACCACGGGTGTGCGGTCGCGCCGAGCCGGTTCCAGGCGTTGATCACCGTGATCGCCCAGATGAGCTCGGCCAGCTCGACCTCGGTGAACTGCTCGGCGGCGCGGGCGAAGACCTCGTCGGTCACCGGACCCTCGGTGAGCCGGGTCGCCGCCTCGGTCAGCTCGAGCGCGGCCCGCTCGCGGTCGGAGAAGAAGGGGGTGTCGCGCCACACCGTGATGGCGAACAGCCGGCGGGGGTCCTCGCCGCCCTTGATCGCGTCGGCGCTGTGCTGGTCCACGCAGTACTCGCAGCCGTTGAGCTGCGAGGCGCGCAACCGGACCAGCTCCAAGAGCGGTGCTTCCAGCTGGGTCTTGCGGGCGGCGGCGTCGAGCGCGTTCATCGCCTTGTTGATGTGCGGGGCCAGGGTGTCGACTGCGAGACGAATCTTCATGCCGTTGACGGTAGGGACCGATTGGCTCTGCGCTAAGGTCCAATACCGTGGCGATTGACTGGGCCAATTTCGGCGTCGACCTGCATCTCGAGCTGACCGCCTCGACCAGCCGCCGGACGGCGCTGGAGGAGGCGCTGCGCGACGCGATCCGCTCCGGCCGTCTCACGCCGCAGACTCGGCTGCCCGCCACGCGTACGCTCGCCGGCGAGCTCGGCCTGGCCCGGGGAACGGTGAGCGCGGCGTACGACCAACTGGTGGCGGAGGGCTATCTCACGGCTCGGCAAGGGTCCTTCACCGAAGTGGCCCGGCTACCGCCGATCTCGGTGCCGACGGCGGTTCCGGAGATCGTCTCGACGCCCCGATACGACCTGCGCCCGGGCAGCCCGGACATCTCCACCTTCCCGGTCGGGGCCTGGACCCGGGCCGTACGCCGGGCGCTGTCCCGAGCGCCGGTGAGCGCCTTCGACTACGGCGATCCCCGGGGCAGCCTGGTGCTCCGCAGTGTCCTCGCCGACTACCTGGGCCGGGCGCGGGGCGTCCTCGCCAGCCCGGACCGCATCGTGGTGACGTCTGGCTACGTCCAGGCGCTGGCGCTGCTCGCAACGGTCTATAAAGGACGGACGATCGGGCTGGAGGACCCCGGGCTCGACTTCCACCGGGAGGTCGTACGCCAGGCCGGCGCCTCGGTCGTGCCCGTCCCGGTGGACTCCCTCGGCGCAGTGCTGCCGGTCGCCGGAGCCGACGCCGTCGTGCTGACCCCGGCGCACCAGTACCCGATGGGCGTCACGCTGCACCCGGAACGACGGCGTACGGCGGTGGAGTGGGCGCGGTCGGGTGATCGGCTCCTCATCGAGGACGACTACGACGGGGAGTTCCGGTACGACCGGCAACCCGTCGGCGCCTTGCAAGGCACCGCCCCGGATCACGTCGTCTACATCGGAACGGCGGCCAAGACCCTGAGCCCGGCGCTCCGGCTGGCCTGGATGGTGCTGCCGGCGTACCTGGTGGAGCCGGTCGTCCGGATCAAGCGGCTGACCGATGTGCACACCGAGGTCGTCGGGCAACTGGCGCTGGCCGACCTCATCGCCGAACACGCCTACGACCGGCACATCCGGGCCTGCCGGCTGCGCTACCGCCGACGTCGTGACCAGCTCGTCGACCGGCTCCCCGGCGCGGATCTCGGGGGCATCGCCGCCGGACTGCACGTCGTGCTGCGCTTGCCGCCAGGGCTGTCCGAACGTCAGGTTCTGGACGCCGGCGCGGCCCGGGGACTGGCGCTGGGCGCACTCGGTACGCATTGGCACGAACCCGTTACGCATCCGCAGGGACTCGTCGTGGGCTACGGCACGCCGCGTGAGGGGGCGTATTCCGCGGCGCTGGACATGCTGGCGCGCGTCCTGCGCTCGTTCTAGCGCTGCCCGCTGTTGCTCTCGCTGCTGCTATTGCTTTGCTTTGCAGCAGATCAGGGTTCTCGGTCGAATCTTGGCGGGTGATTCGGCCGAGAACCCTGATCTGCTGGTGATGACCGGTGAAGAGGTGGCTACGGCTTCCACTGCGGGTCGCGACCGAGGTGCCGCAGCAGCTGGGCGGTCGCGTCGTCGGCCGCTTCGCCGGCCAGGGCGTCGGCGTACGCGAAACCGCGCAGCGAATCGGCGGTCGCGTGCGCGATCGGGAGGAGAGCCTGCGACATCTCC
>JABFYB010000113.1 GCA_013361475.1 Hamadaea sp. | reverse complement strand
TCAGGCGGCGCGTTTGAGGATCTCGGCGGCGACCCGCTCGGGCACCGCGTCCGGAATCCAGTGGCTCACGCCGTCCAGCTCGACGAAGGCGTACTCGCCGGTCACGTGGCGGGCACAGGCCTCGGCGGCGGTACGCCCGATCGCGATGTCCTCGTTGCTCCAGAGGAACGTCGTCGGCACGGTCACCGGCCCGAGCCGGCCGAAGTCGCCGTGCGTCATCGCGCGATACCAGTTGAGGCCGCCGGTGAGCCGGTCCCGGTCCAGCATCGGCGTCACATACCGGTCGACCCGGGCTTCGGGGCAGCCGAGGAACATCGCCCGGATGCGGAGACCGTCGTCTTCGAGGAGGACGTCCTCGGCCTCCGGCGTACGGAAGAAGTCCATGTAGGACGATCGGTCCCGCTGGTCGCCGTCGTCGCGGAGGGCGCGGCCGAACGCGGCCAAGTGCGGCACCGACAACGCGGTGAGCGTGGCGGTCCGATCGGGGTGGCGGACGGCCAGATACCAGGCGACCGCCGCGCCCCAGTCGTGGCCGACGATGTGCGCCCGCTCGGCCCCGAGCTCATCCAGGATGGCCAAGGCGTCCGCCGCGCATTCGCCGATCCGGTACGCCTCCACCTCAGCCGGCCGGGCCCCCGGTGAGTACCCGCGCTGGTCGAAGGCGACCGTACGCAGTCCCGCCTCCCCGAGCGCCGGAGTGACGAGATCCCACTCCCCCTTGTGCTGCGGGAACCCGTGGAGCAGCAGCACGACCGGGCCGTCGGCCGGGCCGTCCACGTCGGCGTCGAAGGTCAGCCCGCGTACGTCGAACTTCACGTGACGATCTCCCATCGTGTCAGGCCGAGGGCGGCCGAGATGCTGACGACCGCGGCCGAGCCGGGGTCCGCGGCGAGCGTGCGCAACGGCTCGGTCCGGGCGTACGCCAGCGCCCGCCCGTCCGGCGTCCAAGTCCGCAGCCCGTCATCCCCCGAGGTGACGAGTACGCCGCCGGAGACGGCGATCCCGGTGACCGGACCAGAAGCGCTCGCGATGATCCGCTGCGCCCCGGAGCCCAGGTCCTACCGCCGGATCTGCCCGGCCGCGTCGCCGGAGTACGCGTACCCGCCGTGGACGGCGACGGCCCACACGGGCTCTTCGCCGGGGTGCACCCGGATCAGCTCAGCTCCCCGGAGGATGCGTACGCTCCCGGTCATGTGACCGGTGACGACGAGCCCGTCGTCGGCGATCGCGACCGCCGTGACCGACTCGCCCACCGGCGGTTGAGGCACCTTCTCCCAGCCCGAGCCGGTCGCCGAGCGCCAGACCGAGACGCCGCCCCGGCCGCCGCCCGCGACGAGGTGACCACCGTCCGGCGAGGCGGCGAGGATCCGGCCGCCCTCGTGCCAGAACGCGCCACCCGTCAGCGCGGGCGGAACCTCCCGCACCGTCGTCGTGACCTGGGGGAAAATCACCCGGCCGTCGTCGAGCAGCGCCGCGATCCCGGCGCTCGTAATGGCTACGCCGTGAATCGGCTGTCCCAGGTCGACGGACGCGTCGTCTGGCCAGAGCCGGAGGTGACCGTCCTGCCTGGCGCCGACGATCAGTCCGCCCGCGGCGGGGCCGTCATCCGCCTCCACCGGCCCAGCTTGACTGGATCTTGAATCGCTGGCGTCGTCAGAGCGACGGTTTCCGTTCAAGATCATCCCCGTGCCCAGCCTGCGTCCGCCGCCCGAGCCGCCACCGTCCTCGGCAGCCGCGCCGAACCCGCCGCCACCGCGGCGGCCGCAGGCGACAGCGGTCCACGGAGCGTCCCGAGCGGCGAGCCCATCCCCCGCGAGGTCCCAGACGTGCACCAGCTCCTCGGCGGCGGTGGACACCACTCGCGACCCATCGGGGCTCACCGTCACGCAGCGGACCGGCTGCCGGTGGCGGCCGAGGACGCGCCCCGGCACGACATCGCCGTCCAAGGTCCGCACAGCCAGCGCGGACGAAGGCGCGGAAGCCCCCGCCGAGGAGGAAGAGTCGAGCGGCCAGGCCATGACCTGCCCGTCCCCACCACCCGACACGACGGAACGCCCGTCCGGCGTCACCGTCACGCTCCAGACCTGGCCCTCGTGCTGCCCGAGCGATCGCCGCGAGTCCCCGGCGAGCGGGAACGCGAAGACTTGGCCGATGTAGGTGCCCACGATGACGGTCGAGCCGTCGGGGGTGACGGTCAGCGTTTCGGCCCAGCGTTTGACCCGGCCGAGGATCCAGCCGGTGCCCGAGGCCAGGGCCCAGACGCGTACGGTGTCGTCCCGGCCGCCGCTGATCAGCAGTTCGCCGTCGAGGCTGAAGGCCAACGACCGGACTTGGTCGTCGTGTTCGCCGACGACGGTCGCCTGGCCGGTGGCGAGGTCCCAGAGGCGTACTTGGCCGTCTTGGCCGCCGGTGGCGACGCGGTCGCCGCTGGGGGCGTACGCGATGGCCCAGATGTGCCCGGCACTGGTGACGAAGGGCGGATCGTCGAGCGAGTACGCGTCGGCGTCGAGCCGCCAGCGTCGCACCGTCTTGTCAGCGGCGCAGGTGACGACTTCGTCGCCGCTCGGACTCACGTCGAGGGCCCGGATCGCGCCGAAGTGGCGGCCGATGTCGACCGCCCGGCCGTCGTCGAGATCCCAGCGGCGTACGCGACCGTCGTCGTCCCCCGTGATCACCTGAGCGGGGCCGGCGAACGCGGCCGCCCAGACCTGACGGCTGCCGGAGTCCACCGTACGCGTCAGGGACCGGCTGGCCCGCCCGGTCGTCGACAGCGCGACGATCGCCGGGGCTTGGCGCGAAGCCGCCGCCGTCCACGGACCGGCTGGGAGTCCGGTATGGACAGCGGTCAGCCCGAGTTGGGTGGCCGGTCGGACGAGCGACGCCCCCAGCGTGGGCGTGGCGATCTCCAGCACGCGCACCGCCGACCGGACCTCCACCGAGGTGGCGGCCGCCGTCCGCAGCATCGGCCGGACCGCGTCGACTCCGAGGGCGTCGATCGCGGTGGCCAGCCAGCCAGGATCGGCCAGGAAACCGGGGTCACCGCCGGCCGCCATGACCGCCCAGGGCCGATGTTCGAGCAGGTGCCGAGGGGTGTCCGCCGGCCAGCCGCGGGCCGCCCACGACTCTGCCCAGGCGGCGACCTGCGAGGTGAACGGCGCGAGGCGTACCGGGCCGAAGACGAGGTCACGGCAGGTGTCGAGCAGCGTCTGGTGGGCGAACCGCCAGGCGCCAGTGTCCTCCAGGACCCGGCCGAAGCGCGCCCGCAACAGCGCCTCGATCTCGAACGGCGACACCCCCGGCGCCGAGCCCGCGAACGTCGAGGCCGCGACCGCCGAGGACGCTGAAGCACCCGCCGCCGAGCCCGACAACGCCGACAACGCCGGGTCCCCGGGAGACGCGGCCCCGGAACCGCCCAGGATCAGGGCCAGCTCGTCGGCGGTCAGCGGACCCGCCGCCGCCGTCAGCACCCCGAGGACTCCGCGCGTGGCGGCGTCGGCGGCCAGCTCGCGCAGATCGGACTCGGCCCGCTGCTCGACCCGCTGCGCCTCGACCACCTGAGTCAGCTCCGCCGGGTGAAGTGTCCACAACGGATGGTCTGGGTGGACGTCGTCCGGCACCGGCGTCTTCCGCCCGGTCACCAGCACGTGCGTGAAGAACGGCGTACGCGACGGCAGCAGCGAGGCGACGCTCCGTTGCCCGGCTGGGCGGAGGTCTTCGTCGAGCCCGTCGACGATCAGCAGCAGGTGCCGTTCCAGACGTTCCGCTCGGTCGGCTGCGCGCCCCCACAGATCGGCGAACGCGGCCGCGTCCGGCTCAGCTGGAGATTCCTCGCCGAGCAGCGAGGCCAGCTGACCGGTGACGGCGGCGAGGAACCTGTCCGCACTCGCGTCGAGCGCACGCCGCTGCAGCAGGTACGCCACGCAGTCCACCCCGTCGGGCGGGCTCGCGGCCAGGTGTGCGGCGAGGGCGGTCTTCCCGGCCCAGGGCGGCCCGACCACCCGCCGGTAGCCGGGTGAGCCGGTCGCGAAGGCGCGCAGCGCCGCGAGATCGGCGGCTCGGTCCAGCAGTTCCGGCGTACGCCCGACGACCTCGGCGAGGACGGCCGCGTAGCCCGCTCGCCGGGTGGTCGCGGGGAGGCGTACCAGGGTGGACGGGGTGCAGCCGAGCTCCCGCCACCACAGCCGGGCGTTGGGCAGCCGTTCGATGTGCGTGATCGGAGTGGCGGTCAACGCCGACTCCCCCGCCCGCGGCTGGTGCTCCGTCACGACGCCCAGCACGATCTCGTTGCCCGCCGAGCCGGTCACGATCGCACTGCCGGACACGCCGGACCACTGGCTGCGCCCGAGCGCCTCCTGCTGCGGCGGCAGCGGCCGGGGCGTACTGGTCACCCGCAAGGTCAGCAGGTCGGCGACCCGCTGGTCGGCGGTGGGGATCTCGCCGTCGAGCTGGGCGGTGTCGCGTACCGGCCGGCCGTCGGCCGAGCGTCGCTCCTGAAAACTCGGGTAGCCGATCGCGCGGCAGTCCCGGATCAGCGTTGCCGCCGCCCGGTCCACCGCGCCGAACCGCAGCGGTCGCACACCGGACAGCGGCGTCGCGAGTTCCAGCAGAGCCAAGTCCGCGCGTTCGCCACCCAGCAACAGGACGAAGGCCGGATGCTCCACCTTGTCCACGCCACGAACGGTGACGGTGCCGTCCGCGGTCACCGCGTGGGCCGCGGTCAGCACCAGCCGGTCGGTCACGAGCAGGCCGGAGCCGCTGATCCAGCCGTCCGCGCCTTCGCACAGCACCTCGACGGCCCGATCGGCGTACCCGGTCACGCGGGTTTCTCCAGGCCGCGCGCACCCACCTTGATCGGGCGGCCGTCGGCGTCGACCGGAGGCTCCAGCACGATGGTCACCTTCTGCACCGACTCGCTCGCGACCCCGGCCTGCCCGCCCAGCTCCAGCACCCAGAACCGCACTCCGGCCTGCGCCTCCGCGCTGCGGGTCACGCCCACCTGGAACTCCAGCGTCACCTGCCCGACCGGGAACTGCACCGGCGCGTCGGCCGCCTCCGCGCTCGCCCGCGCGAGTTCCGCGCGCAAAGCCTGGACGACATCGACGAGCCCGATCTGCGACATGCGGCCCATCCTTCCCGGGCGCTCAGATCATGCGCAAGACCGTGGTGTGCTTCAGGTCCGCGTCCTCCAGGTCCGCATTCACTGGTACGCGGAAAGCAGCGACCTGCTCGAAGCCGGTGGTCGGCCGATAGGCGCGTCCGGGGTCCCCGACGAGCACCAGCGCACCGCGATCGTGCTGCCGTCGCAGGAACCCGAGCATCGCGTTCGCCATGTCCCGGCTGTAGAAGACGTCCCCCGCGAGGACGACGTCCGCCTCCGGCACGGGCAGCTCGGGCGGCGTACTGAGCAGGTCGCCCAGCACGCGGTCGACGGTCACTCCGTTCAGTTCCGCGTTGAGCGCGATCGCGGCGTCGGCGTACTCGTCGATCTCATTGGCGACGACGTGGCTCGCGCCGGACCGCGCGGCCGCGATCGCGACGAGCCCGCCGCCGGCCGCCAGATCGAGCACGGTCCGGCCGGCGACCAGCTCGGGATGGTCGAGGATGTGGCGGGCGAGCCCCTGGCCGCCGGCCCAGGCGAAGGCCCAGAACGGCGGCGGCAGCCCCTTGCGCCCGGTGACCTGCTCCATCAGCTCCCACAGCGGGATGGCCTCGGCGGCCTGCCGCAGTTTCAGCTCGGGCAGAAACGGCAGCCCCAGCGGTTCGGTGTGGGCCCGGACGAAGTCGATCAGCACCCCCCGACCCTACCCATCGGGCTGATCCGCCGGGCATCGCTCGGGCCGTACGCTGGCCGCCGTGACCTCCGTCGAACACATCCGCGACGCCGCCCGCGCCGACCAGTACTGGGCGCTGGTGCCGCAGGGCCCGGGATTCTGGGCGCTGTGCCGCTTCGACGACACCACCGGATTCGTCGGCCCGCCGGTGCACGTCTCCGGCACGATCGGCGTCCACCCTGGGGTGGCCGTGGCCTGGGCGCAGCGGATCACGGGGTTGGCGGGTTGGGTGCCGATGACCTCCCGGCCCGGCATCCTGGTCGAGGAGGCGTACTCGCTGGTTCTGGAGATCGCGCGCCAACCACGCACCGGACGGCGGATCGTGTTGCGGGTGGAGGCGGATCCGCAGCGGCCGAGCGGCGCGTCGGTCGTGGTGCGCGAGCGCTGGGACGCCTCGGGCCTCTACAGTGACGCGCTGTCGGTGGTGGACCGGGCGGAGTTCGCCGACGAGACGCAGATGCTCCAGCAGACGGCCGAGGGGTTCGGCCTCGATCCGGCGCTGTGGACGCCGGTTCTGCCCGGCGTGGAGTACGCCCACGGCCCGCTGGCCTGATCGAAACCCGGACGACGTCCACCAAGCCCGACTCTGTCCTCATTTGACAGACAATCGGACTGGACTGCCACCCCGGGGTGCCGCAGGATGGGTGTCGGTGCGGCGGCGCCTCGTTCGACACGGCTCGCACCCGACCGCGTCGCCGCACCGACACTCCTGGACGGCCCGGGCTACAGCGCGCCCGCCTGCTGCATCACGCCCACGACGGACTTGGCGATCTCCGGCATCCCGCCGTCGGACGGGCAGTCCACGTAGGCCACGCTGACCGCGTCGACGGTGACCACGTACGAGAACGCGTCGCGGCACTGGGTCGGCTTCTGCGACCGCAGCGCCTCCTGGCCCAGCCGCTGGTCGGAGGTCAGCGCCAGCAGCTGGTCCAGCTGGGCGGCGGTGAGCTTGCCAGACTTGGCCGTGCCGTTCTTGGCCGTCGTCGTCCACGCGCCGTCGGGGGTCACGGCGACCTTGTCACTCATTCCGGCGATCCCGCCGGCGCGGCGCACCTCGAGGGTGGTGAACCGGGCAGCGAGGGTCGGCGCGGCCATCGTCGCCCCCGGCGAGGGCTGCTGACCAGGGCTGTTGGCGCAACCGGTCAGCAACGCGAGGGCAACCGCTATGACACCTAGTGTCCATCGGCCGGACAAGGATGTCACATTCCCAGCATTCACAATGTGTCTTCCTTCGATATATAAATCTCTCGGTGGCTACCGCCATCATCACACTAAGTCGGGGAGGACTCAGTGAGAAGATCCATCGCGATCGCCGGCGCCGCCCTCTTGATGGGCGGCGTTTTGCTCGGCACCGCGCCCGCAAGCGCGGCTCCGGGCGGATCGGCGTCCGCCGTCGCCCGCGCCGACCAGGCGCTCTCCGAGCATAGGGCGGCTGCCGCAGCGTCCGCGTCCGACGCGTTCAGCGCGTACCGGACGATCAACGACGCGAACGGCGGCGCACACGTGCGCTACACGCGTACCTACAACGGGCTGCGGGTCTACGGCGGCGACATCGTCGTGCACACCAGCCCCACCGGCGCGTACGCCGGAACCTCGGTCGGCCTCGCCGCGCCGCTGTCGCTGAGCACGACGGCGAAGACCACCACGGCCCAGGCCAAGGCGGTCGCCCGGCAGAACTTCCGGGGCACCATCACCTCGGTCGGCGACTCCGAGCTGTTCGTCGACGCCTCCTCGGGCACCGGCAAACTGGCCTGGGAGACTGTCGTGTCCGGCTGGGGACCCGACAAGCAGACCCCGTCGAAGCTGCACGTGATCAGCGACGCGGTCACCGGGGCGTACCTCGGCGCGTTCGACGAGATCGAGACGGTCTCCGGCACGGGCAACAGCATCTTCTCGGGCACCGTCACCGTGGACACCACGCTGTCGGGCAGCACCTACTCGATGGTGGACCCGTCGCACGGCAACGGCCGCACCTGCGACCTGAACAAC
>JABFYB010000094.1 GCA_013361475.1 Hamadaea sp. | reverse complement strand
CGTGCCGCGCCCTGGGCAAGGTCGTGCCGCGCACGCGCACAGTCGTGCCGCGCACGCGCACAGTCGTGCCGCGCACTGCGCATAGTCGTGCGCACTGCGCACAGTCGGGCCGCGAGCGGCCACCGGTCACGGCGGTGCCGCGCGGCCATGGGACGGCGGCGGCGATCGACGTGCGGCCACGGCGGGTCGCGTAGGACGGGCGGACCCCCGGCCGGTTGATCATGCCGCCGCGGGAACGATCAGGGTCGCAGGGACACGACACGCCGGTCGATCATGACCGATAGTTCATGATCGCGCGGAGACAGCAGGGGGAGACGGGGGCTAGTCGATGCCCAGGTCGCGGCGGAGTTTGGCGACGTGGCCGGTGGCCTTGACGTTGTAGAACGCCTTCTCGATCTTGCCGTCGGGGTTGATGACGAAGGTCGACCGGATCACGCCCATGATCTTCTTGCCGTAGTTCATCTTCTCCCCGAACGCCCCATAGGCGGACAGCACGCTCTTGTCCGGGTCGGAGACCAGGGGGAAGGTCAGCGCGTCCCGGTCGACGAACTTCGTGAGCTTGTCGGGGCTGTCGGGGGAGATGCCGACGACGTTGTAGCCGTGCGCGGTCAGCGAGGCCAGGTTGTCCCGGAAGTCGCAGGCCTGCGTCGTGCAGCCGGGCGTCATCGCCGCCGGGTAGGCGTACAGGATCACTTTCTTGCCCTGCTTGAGCAGGTCGGCGAGGGCCAGCTTGTCGCCGGTGGCGGTGGTCAGCGTGAAGTCGGGCGCGGTGTCGCCGGGTTCCAGTCGCATACCGCCCACACTAGTTCCCGCGCGGGCGGGCTGAGCGGCGCATGAGCAGGGCCGCCGCGCCGCAGACGCCGATGCCGATCGCGAGGACGGCCAGGACGATCAGCCGCGCGACGAGGTCAGGCCACGGGATCGGGGCGACCGAGCGGAAGAAGACCGCGGCGTTCACGAGGCCGCCGAACAGCGCCAGGCCCGCGCCGGCCAGAGCCACCGCGAACGGCCCCGACGGCCGGTTGCGCAGCGCGTACCCCCCGGCGAGCAGCGCGGTCAGCCCGGCCACGGCGGGCCACAGCTCGCTGGCGAAGACGCCCGCGACGATCTCCCACGCCCCGCGCGCCCCGGCGTCGATCTCCCGCGCGGTCACATAGGTGAGGGCGGCCAAACCGCCGACAATCAAGATCATGCCCAGGAGTTGTACGCGGAGAGCAGCGACCAGGCCCAGTGCCGTCAGGGCGGCGGCGACCACGATGGTCAGGCTCCACCAGAGCGCGGCCGATGGCGGGGGCACCCAGTCGAGCGTACCTCGCAATTCCAGTGTGGACAGATCGTCGGCCATCCGCAGCGGCACGCTCCAGTCGGCGATGCGATGGCCGGTCCCGGGGTCGGCGGCCACGGCGGGCGGCGGTTGCAGCGCGGTCCACCGGGCGCGTTTGTCGTGCCACCGCGCCACGGGCTGATCGGAGGTCTTGCGCCATTGCGGGGCGGCGGCCGGGTCGGCGCTGGCCGGGGGCACGACACCGCCCTGCAAGGTCGCGTTGAGGTAGGTCGCGGGGGAGTTGACGTTCTCGAAGACGCCGTCCGGCCGGATCTCCAGGTACGCCTCGTTGCTGTAGCCGAGGACCTCCACGACTCGGTCGGAGTGGTTGGTCAGCTCCAGGCGGGCGCCGGCCTCGATCGCGCGTACGCTCACGCCGGGCAGCGCCGGGGTGATGCCGGTGATGGTCGTCCGGTAGTTCGTAGCATCGGGCGCGTCCGCCGCGTGGGCCGCCGCCGGAGTGGCGACGGCCCAGCTCAGGAGGGCGGTCCAGACGGCGGCCGCGCCGAGCAGTGTGGCCGCCCGCCTCCGTCGATCATGAGGTTTGGGGGCGGGACACGCCGTCGAGGCGGACCATAGGTTCATGATCAACGGGGGCCTTCTTCGGGGGTGGAAGGGGGATCAGCTGGCAGAGGGAGTCGGCGCCACCGACGCGTCACCACCCGCCGCGGTGATGGCGGCGGTGATCGCGTCCAGCGACGCGGTGACCTTCTTGCCGTTGACGAACACCGACGGGGTTCCGCTGACACCCTTTTCGCTCGCCGCGTCGGTGGTGTGCTCCGGCCAGGTCATGTAGGTGCCGGCGTTCACACAGTTCCCGAAGGAGGAGTCGGTGAGGCCCACGCCCTGCCCGGTCGTGATGAGCTGCTCGTTCGTCGGCCCAGCGCCGCCCTCGGCGGGTTGGTTGGCGTAGAGGGCGTCGTTGAAGGCGAGGAACTTGCCGCCGTCGGCCGCGCAGCCCGCCGCGGCCGCGGACCGGGTCGAGTACTGGTTGGTCGACGACCGGTCGAGGATCGCGATCGGGTGGATGTTCAGCGTGATCTTGTTCTGCTCGGCGAGCGCGGCCAGCGTCGGCCCGGCGCTGTCATGCAACTGCTTGCAGTACGGGCACAGATAGTCCTGGTAGATGTCGACCGACACCTTGCCCGAGCCGGTGACGATGGCGGTGCCTTCGGCGTTGGCGTGGGCCGGCGTGTTGAACGACGTCGGCTTCTGGCTCGCGTAGATCGCGTATCCGATCATGCCGCCGATCACCAGGACGGCGACCACGCCGATCGAGATCCACAGGGTGCGCTTGCGGCGTTGCTCGCGGGCGAGCTGTTCACGGACGATCCGAGCCGCTTCGCGCCGCTCCTGCACGCGCTTGCTCATCGATGGTTTCCTCCATATCCAGTGGTGGGCCGAACAACTGACCGTCCAACGAGAACCTGCTGGAGGGGAACAGGATCAGGAAGACGGCCAGGGCCAGGAAGGCGACGTCGCGGACGATGTCCCAGGTGTAGTTGGGGGCGACCCCGACCGGCAGCTGGCCGCCCTTGCTGAAGCAGCCGCAGTCGATGGACAGCCCCCGGGCCCAGGCCGAGACGATGCCCGAGACGAAGACGACCAGCGCGATGGCCGACAGCCACGCCGCGAATCTGGTCAGCAGGCCTACCAGCAGAAGCAGGCCGATGCCGACCTCCAGGAACGGCTGGATCGCCCCGACGACCTGGGCGACGTCCCACGACATCAGCTGGTACGCGTTGACCGCCCGGGCGTTGCCGGGCAGGTCGAAGATCTTGGGCAGGCCCGCCCCGATGAACACGGCGGCCAGGGCCAGCCGCACGACCAGCGACACCCAGGGCTGAGTCCGGGTCCACCCGTTCACCGACATGGTCATTAGTCGTCGTCCCGCCTCGTCCGGTTCCCTGTGAATTCGCTTCAGGCCGCCATGGCCCGCGTCACGTCGGCGGCCAGCTCCGTCCGCGCGCGGGCGACCCGGGAGCGGATCGTTCCCACCGGCACCCCCTCGACCTCCGCCGCCTCGGCGTACGAGAGGCCGAGCAGCTGGGTGAGCACGAACGCGCTGCGGCGCTCCTCACCGAGCGCGGCGATCAGGTCGTCCGAGCCGTGCCGGTCGGCGGGATCGCCGCCGGGCAATTGTGTCGCGGCTTCCATCGCCAGCCGTTGTTCCAGCCTACGGCCGCGGACGACCTGCCGGAGCTGGTCGGCGCAGGCCCGGCGGGCGATGGCGAGCAGCCACGTACGCGCGGACGACCGGCCCTCGAAGGCGGGCAGCGCCCGGAACGCCCGGAGATAGGTCTCCTGGGTCAGGTCGTCGGCCGTCCCCGGATCGAGCAGCGCCGCGCACAGCCGCCAGACCTCGGCCTGAGTGGTGCGGACGAATGCCGCCTCTGCCACCGGATCACCCTCCCGCGCACGCAACGCCCAGTTCGTCACCTCGTCGAGGCTGCCGGACGGTCCGGGTTGCGGGAAGGGCACGAGGACCCAGATTAGCGGCCGATGGGCCCTTGGGAACCACGGCTTGCCGACAGGCGACTATTGGCACATGAGCACCACCCGCTGCGACGCCGTACGCCTGGATCTGTCCGCCCGCCTCGACGGCGAGACCACCGAGCTGCCGGCCGATCGACTGGACGCGCACGTCGCCGAGTGCGACGGCTGTCGATCCTGGCTGGCCGAGGCGGAGCGGGTGACCCGGCTGGCACGCGTACGCGCGGTGGCGGTCCCGGACCTGACCGGCCAGATCCTGGCCGCCGTCGAGCAGGAGCGCCGGACCCTCCTGGTACGCCGCCACGGCGACCGGCAGGTGCTGCGGATCGCGGTCGCGATCGCCGCCGCGGTGCAGCTGGCACTGGCCTTGCCGGTGCTGTTCGGCGTCGGGGTCGACCCCCACGCGTCCCGGGAGATGGCCTCGTTCGACATCGCGATGGCGGTCGGGTTCGCGCTGGCGGCGTGGCGCCCGGATCGAGCGCGGGCGTTCGTGCCGGTCGCCTTCGTGCTCGCCGCCTGCCTGGCCGCCACGAGCTTCCTCGATCTGGCCGGCGGCGCGACCCACCTGGCCCATGAGGTCGGGCACGCCGTGGCGTTGGTCCAGGCCGGACTGCTCTGGGCGCTCGGCCGCCGGACCACGGAGGCGGCGGCCGCCCTGCCCGGCGCGCGTACGCCCGCTTCCGGTGGCATCGGGTAGCGTCGTTGCGCCACCTAACCCCTCATGATCAACAGGAGAGCGAATGAGACGGCTCGCGGTGATGTTCGCGGCGTTGCTGGTGGTGCTGGTCGGGGTCGCGAGCCCCGCGCAGGCGCACGCGGTGGTGGTCGCGACGAACCCGCCCCAGGGCGGCACGGTCGCCTCCGCGCCCAGCGAGGTCACCATGACGTTCTCCGAGTCGATCACCCCGGTCAAGGACAAGATCCGGGTCACCGCTCCCGACGGCAGCCGCGCGGACAAGGGCGAGACCAGCGTCGACGGCGCGGTCCTGCGCATCCCGCTGCGCGATGACCTGCCGATCGGCACCTACCTGGTGAGCTATCGGGTCATCTCGGCCGACTCGCACCCGGTCCCCGGCGGCTTCACCTTCAACATCGGCGCGCCGTCGGCCACCGTGCCCACGCCCACCACCGACGACAGCTCCACGAGCCGCCCGATCGCCATCTCGATCGGCGTCGCCAAATACCTCGGGTACGCCGGACTGCTGCTGGCCGTCGGCGCGGCCCTGGTCCTGCTGCTGCTCTGGCCGGCCCGGATGTCCCGGCGCGGACCGCGGCGAGCCATGGCGGCCGGGTTCGGGCTGGTGATCCTGTCGACGCTGGGGCAGTTCGTCCTCCAGGCGCCCTACGTCAACGGCGTACCGCTCACCCGGACGACCGGCGACGACCTGCTCGGCGTCCTGGACTCGCAGTTCGGCGCGGTGATGCTCGCCCGGATCGGGCTGCTCGCCGTCGCCGCGATCGTCCTGTCCGGAGCGTTGAAACGCATCGTCACCCACGGCGAACCGACGCGCAGCGACCTGGTGATCCTCGGCATCCTGTTCGCCGTCACCGCGGCGACCTGGCCGCTGGCCGGGCACTCCGCGGCCTCTCCGGTCCCGGCGGTCACCGTCGTCATCGACACCGTGCACATCGCGGCGATGGCAGTCTGGCTCGGCGGCCTGGCGATGCTGACACTGTTCCTGCTGCGCCCGAAGACGGCCACCGAACGGGAGCTGACGGCGATCATGCCGGTATGGTCCCGCTGGGCGACCCTGGCCGTCAGCTCGCTGCTGCTGGCCGGCGTGGTGCAGGCGCTCATCGAGATCGGCACGCTGAAGGCGCTCGTCACGACCACCTACGGCTGGCTCATTCTGGCGAAGGTGGCGCTCGTCGTCGTCATCCTCGGATTCGCGTACCTGGCGCGGTCGTTCGTCCACAACGCCCCGGCCGGCTCCGTCCTGCGCTGGGCGGTACGCGTGGAGCTGGGCATCGCCGCGGTCATCCTCGGCGTCTCGGCCGCCCTGACGCAGACGACTCCGGCCCGGGTGGCCGCCGACCAGCCCAGCGCGGTCCAGCAGACCCAGGCGTACTTCACGACGTCGGTGAAAGCCGGCCTGTACACGTTGCAGGTCGACGTGGACCCCGCGAAGACCGGCCAGAACGTGGTGCACCTTTACGCGTACACGCCGGAAGGAAAGCCGTTGAAGGTCGTGGAGTGGGCGGCCAGCGCGGCCCTGCCCACCGCGGGCATCGAGCCTGTGTCGATGCCTTTGCTGCCGCTGACCGACAACCACGCGTCCGGATCCGTCAACCTGCCGACGCCGGGCGACTGGCAGATGAAGTTCACCCTGCGCACGACCGAGGTGGACCAGGAGTCGGTCACGGTCACCGTGCCGGTCGGATAGCAGACCGCATCGAAGC
The DNA here is from genome assembly GCA_013361475.1 of Hamadaea sp. Taxonomy (GTDB): domain Bacteria; phylum Actinomycetota; class Actinomycetes; order Mycobacteriales; family Micromonosporaceae; genus Hamadaea. Next base: position 1,609 of record JABFYB010000094.1, on the reverse strand, counting down.
GCCCGCCCGCCCGTTGTCCTTGATGGACGACGATGGGAGAGACGAGTCATGCGTGTCTTTCGCGTGCTGGTCGGAATGGTTCTGCTGACGGTCGCGGCGCCCGCGTTGCTGGCCGGGGCCATTGCCTGGTACGCGATGCAGCACCGCGACGCCGCGGGTGAGTTCCGGGCGGGCCTGGAGACGGTCGCCCACCCGGGGTACGCCGTCGTGGTGCCCGACGTCGACGCTCTGCTCCGCCGGGACGCTCCGTTCGCCCGAGCCGGACGTACGTCGATGCGGATCACCGCCTTCGCCGGCACTCCGCTGTTCGTCGGGCTCGCGTCGCCCTCGGACGTCGCGGCGCTGCTGCAGAGCTCGCCCTACACGTCGCTGGACGGCATCTCGCTCGGCCGGGGCCCGCTGGACGTCTCCTCGCGCGTTTTCAGCGGCACCCGGACGACGCCGCTGGGGCAGCTCGAGGAACAGCCGATGTGGCTGCGTTCCGGCCTCGGCTCCGTCTCCTACGAACCCTCCGAATGGCGCGGGCGTGCCGTCGCCCTCGTCGTCACGGCCCCCGACGGAACCTCGCTCGGCGACGTGTCCCTCGGCGCGGCCGTACGCTTCGGCTGGCTCGACTCGACGACCTGGGGACTACTGATCCTCGGACCAGTCCTGCTGCTGCTCGGCTTCGTCACGTTGGCCTGGCCCGCCCGGCAAGTCGTCTACGTGCTCGCACCAGGAGATCCGGGGATCTCGCTGCGCTCCGGTGAGCCGGTGCGCTGGACCGACGCACCGACGCGGGAGAACGCGGTCGTGCTGCCCCGGCCCGGCTCCGTGTACGCCTCCGCCGCCGTTCCGGCCGCCTCCCCGGCTTCCGCCTCTTCGGGGCCTTCCGCCCTGGGATCTTCGGCCCCGGTCGGAATGCCGGCTTCCTCGGGTGCTGTGGGCTCCTCGGGCTCCTCGGGCTCGTCGGGCTCGTCGGGACCGTCGGGTTCGGCGGGCTCCGCGCGCTCGTCGGGTCCCGCGGCCTCGCCGGAGGATTGGGCTCGGCCGCCTGCTTCTCCGGCTTCTCCGGCTGCAGGTTCTCCGGACCCGGCCGCGCCCGAGGAGGAGCCGTCGGCGGAGTGGCCACTGCCCTCGGCCGAACTGCCCCGGACCGCTCCGCCCATCGACGTGCCCACCCAGGAGATGCGCGTCCTCGACGACCTGCCCGCGGTTCCGCTTGTCCTCAGCGGAAGCCGATCCGTGCCCGCCGACCGCGCCGTCTAGCTCAGCCGTCTATTTCGTCCGCCCGTACGCATCGTCCGCGCCGCCGTCCTGCGCCCGCCCCGTGGCCCGGCCTCGTCGCCCGTCGCCCGTCGCCCGCCCCGTCGCCTGTCGCCTGTCGCCCATCGCCTGCCTCTAGTGCCCGGCGTCTGTCCCTGGTGCCCGGCGTCTGTCCCTGGTGCCCGGCGTCTGTCCCTGGTGCCCGGCGCCTGCACCTGGTGCCCGGCGCCTGCACGCGCCGCCCGTCGCCTGCCCCCATCGCCTGCACCTGGTGCCCAGCGCCTGCACCTGTCGCCCGGCGTCTGTCCCCTTCGCCCGGCGCCTGCACCTGCCGCCCGGCGCCTGCACGCGTCGCCCGTCGCCT
>JABFYB010000221.1 GCA_013361475.1 Hamadaea sp. | reverse complement strand
GATCACCCACCCGAGAATGTTCGCCGCGCCCGTCGGTGGGTAAGCGGACGGGCATGGAGCGCGGGAGCAGCAAACACGGCCCCCAGTTGGACGAGCAGATGGCCCGTGAGACGCAGGGACTCACCCAAGGCGGCGGCGCGGGCGCCCGCAGCGAGGAGTGGCGGGAACCCGAACCGCCGGCCGACGGCGAGCCCGAACCGGGCTGGGCGCCGGAGGGCGGGATAGACCTCGCTGAAGGGGACGAAACCGACGCCGATCGCCGGGACTGGCGTGCCCGGATCGGGTCCTACCTACACAAGAACACCTTCCCGGCGAACCGGGACGCCGTCGTGGCCGCCGCTGAGGCGGAGAACGCGCCGGACGACGTGCTCACCGCCCTGCGGAAGCTGCCCGACGACGGCCAGTACGCCAACGCCCGTGAACTGTGGGGCGCGCTGGGACTCCGTATCGACGAACGGTTCTGAGCCGTCGGGTTCGCCCGTCAGCAGCAGATCACGGTTACGCAGGCCATCTCGGACGTCGGAGGCACGCGTACCCGTGATCTGCGGGGAAAGCACGCGGGCAAAACCGCCGGCGAACCGGTCAGACGGCGGCGGGCTCCGGCTCGGGCTCCGCCACGGACGCGGGGACCTGCGACGGGGTGACCGCGTCCAGCGCCGCCCGCCCGGCCCGGCGTAGCGCGGTCCAGGCGAGGAAGCCGACCGGGATGATCAGCCAGCAGGAGAGCACCCGGTAGCCGAGCACGGTCGCCGCCGCCGGAGCAGTCGCGGCCCCCGCCCCGACCAGCCCGGCCAGCAGGCCGGTCTCGATCACGCCGATGCCGCCCGGGGTCAGCGGGATCTGCCGGACGATCTGCACGCCCAGGTAGGTCGCCGCGATGGCATTGATCGACAGGCTGACGTCGAACGACCGCGCGACGGCGAAGAGGCAGAGCAGGTCGGCGAACCAGTTCACCACCGCGAAGAGCAGCGCGAGGAGCCAGTGCCGGGGCGCGACGTCGTGGGCTGAGCGTACGAGGCGGGCGATCCGGCCGTCGGAGGTCGGGTTCCACCGGCGCCACAGCACCACGACCAGGGCGGTCAGCCCGATCAGGCTGGCCGCGCCGACGCACACGCTGATCAGCCCGGCGATGGTGCCACCGACCAGGTAGAGCACGCCCAGACCGACGAAGGACATCACGCCGGAAAGGATCATGACCGCCGTGGCGACCGGCTTGCTGGCGCCCTTCGCCCGGAACTGCTGGAAGGCGAAGGCGGCCGAGACGGCCGATCCGGCGGGCAGGCTGATCGCGATCGCGGAACGGCTCAGCGTCAGGGCCATCGACTGCGGGAGCGTCATGCGTACGCCGAACGCGCCGAGCAGCCGCCGTTGCTGGCGAGCGAAGTTGGCCAGGGAGCAGATCTGCGCCACGGACGCCAGGGCGAACCAGCGGAGGTCCACGGATCGAGCGGCGGTGATCACGTCGGCGGGGTGGGGCAGCCGGTCCCGCAGCACGAAGAAGACGATTGCGGCTGTGACGCAGTACGCCGCCCACCGCAGCCATTTGCGCGAGGGGCGGGCCGCCGCGATCGCAGCCTCGCTCACGGTCAAAAGCGTGCTCCCGGGGTGGCCTGGTCCGCAAGATCGGATGACGGACGCCACATCCGCTGGCAGACTGAGCAACGGGTCCCATCCGCGCGGGGGACGCGTGACAGGAGGAACAGCGATGTCCGACCAGGCCGACAAGCGCCGGCATCTGACCGACGACCAGATCCTCAAGCACATCAACGACCTGGAGACCGAGGAGCGCGAACTACGGTCGAAGGTCGGCTCGGGTTTGCTGAACCCGGAGTCCGAGCAGGCCCGGCTGGCCGCGATCGAGGTCGAACTCGACCAGTATTGGGATCTGCTCCGGCAGCGGCGCGCCAAGTCGGCCGCGCATCAGAACCCGGACGACGCCGAAGCCCGCTCGGCCGCGCAGGTCGAGGGCTATCTGGGCTGATCGGCTATCGGCGCACCTGCAGCGAGCCCAGCAGCTCGGCGGTCGCCTGAGTCACGGCTTCGACCGCGCGGTCGAACGCCTCGGCGTTGTGCGCGGCGGGCGCGCGGAAGCCCGAGATCTTGCGGACGTATTGCAGCGCGGCCGCCCGGATGTCCTCCTCCGTCACCAGTTCCTGGTACGGCGGGCGCAGCGTCTTGATGCTTCGGCACATGGCCCGATTATCTCGCGGAACACCGACATCGGCCGCCCCTGGCGAAGCCGCCCCCCGGTGCGGAGCGGACTCTGCGATCATGGTCGAGGAAAGCGCTGTCCCCTCAGCAGGGAGTTCCCATGCCCGAGCCCGCGATCATTCCCCGGCCGGCCCACGCCGCCTTCCCGCCCGGCGTCCTGCCGCTCGACGAGCCGGCCCAGGTCACCGCGCCACCGGCGATCGCCGGCCTCCTCGCCGAGGTGCTGCCGGGCGTCGGTGGCACGTTCCAGCTGACCGAGGATGCCGAGCTGGGCCCGGAGGGCTACCGGCTGCGGATCGACGGCGCCGGAGTCGAGGCGCTCGCCACGACCGAGACCGGCCTGCGCTGGGCGGTGTCCACCCTGCGTCAGCTCGCCCAGCCCGGCGGCCTCCCGTACGCGGAGATCACCGACGTCCCACGGCTGCCCTGGCGGGGCGCACTGCTCGACGTGGCCCGGTGGTGTCACCCGCTGGAGTTCGTCTACGAGTTCGTCGATCTCCTGGCCCTGCACAAGCTCAACACGCTGCACCTGCACCTCACCGACGACCAGGGCTGGCGCTTCGAGGTACGCAAATACCCCCGGCTCACCGAGGTCGGCGCGTACCGGACGGAGTCCAACGCGGGGCATGCCCGTGAGGGGAACTTCGACGGGACCCCGCACGGCGGGTTCTACACCCAGGAGCAGTTGCGGGACCTGGTCGCGTACGCCGAGCGCCGGGGTGTCCGGATCATGCCGGAAATCGACCTGCCCGGCCACATGCAGGCGGCCATCTCGGCGTACCCCTGGCTGGGCAACGAGCCCGAACGGCAGCTCCCGGTGCGTACCGCCTGGGGTATCTCGAAGCATGTCCTCAACACCGAGGACGCGACGCTGGCCTTCGCCCGCGACGTGCTGGACGAGGTCGTGGCGGTCTTCCCGTTCGAGTATGTGCACCTCGGCGGAGACGAGGTGCCGCTCGACGAGTGGACCGCGAGCGAGGCCGCGCAGAAGCGCGTGGCGAACGAGGGCCTCGCGGGCACGGCCGAGCTGCTCGGCTGGTGGATCAAGGAGATGGGCGACCACCTGGCCGCGCACGGTCGCAAGATCGCGGCCTGGGACGAGCTGGTCGAGGCCGCGCCCCCGAAGGACACGTTGATCTTCGCGTGGCGCGGCGCCGAGCGGGTGACCGCTGCGCTGAACGCCGGCCACGAGGTTGTCGCGGTCCCCCAGGAATTCGTCTACCTCGATCACTACGAGACGCGGTCGCCGGACGAGCCGCTGGCCATCGGCGGCCACACCCCGCTCGAGCGGGTCTACGGCTTCGAACCGGTGCCCACCGGCGCGGCCGGGCGCGTGCTGGGCACCCAAGGCATGCTCTGGAGCGAGTACACGCCCACGCCGGCGCTCGTGCAGTTCCGGGCCTTCCCGCGCCTCGCGGCCGTGGCCGAGATCGCCTGGTCCGCGGATCGCGACCGGTCCGACTTCCAGCGGCGTCTCGACGCCCATCTGGTACGCCTGGAGCAGCGCGGCATCACCGTCAACCGCCTTGTCCCGCCCCGCCTTGTCCCGCCGATCATGAACTAATGGTCGTGATCGACCGGTGTGTCGTGTCCGTGGCGTCCTGATCGACTCCCTAGTCGCATGATCAACGGGAGCCTGAGAATCATGCGCGCGACGGCGGATCGGCCGGGTTAGGCTCGACTCATGGGGTATCGGCTGGTCGCCGAGGCGACCATGGTCGTGCACTTCGGACTGCTCGTCTTCCTCGTGGTGGGCGGCTTCCTCGCCTGGCGCTGGCCGTGGGTGATCTGGCCGCATCTCGCCATGGCGACCTGGGGGCTGACCAGCACGGTGTTCGGCTGGCACTGCCCGCTGACCGCGGTGGAGGACTGGGCGCGGCGAGGGGCGGGCGAAGCCGGCCTGAGCCGAGGGTTCATCGACACCTACCTGACCGGGGTGGTCTATCCCGCCCGGTTCACCACGCTCATCCAGGTCACCGTCGGCGTTGTCGTGGCGGTCTCCTGGATCGGCTTCGTCCTGCGCCGCCGTCGGCTGCACCGCGAGAAGGCGTTGAATGTCGGTCGGGCCGCCTAGGGTGCGCGCGTGGGAATGTATGGGGAATGGATCCGGCTGACGCCGGCCGAGCTTGAGCGCGCGCAAGAGGACCTGGACTGGGCCCACCGGTACGCCTTGGACCAGTCGAAGGTGGAGAGTGACGGCGGCGAGGAGCTGCCGGTGGCGCGGCGACGGTCGTTCGGGAGTGACAAGACCTGGCACGCGTTGCTGTTCCTGTTGGCGCGCCGGGAGTTTCCGATCGACATCATCACCGGCGAGTGGTTCTTCACCGAGGACACCGAGGACGAGTCGCAGTACTGGGGCTACTCGCCGCCGGGGTTCCTGCTGCCCGAGGAGGTGCAGCGCGCGTCGGCGGCGCTGGCCGAGCTGACCGCCGACGACTTGATTCGCGGGGTGGATCAGGCCGAGCTGGCGGCGGCCGAGATCTACCCGAGTGTCTGGGAGCGTCCGGGCGAGCTGGAGTGGGCGGTCTGCCACTTCCCGTTCGTCAAGGAGTACTTCGCGGCGGCGGCGCAGGAGGGCGACGCGGTCGTCTGCTGGATTTCGTGACGCCCTGATGCCGATCAGTGCCGTGGCCGGCGGCGTGCCGCCAGCACGGCCAGCTGGGCGAGGTCTCGGGGTCGTCGGAGCATGCGTTTGGTGGCTTCGACGACCTCGAGCCGGATGAAGCGGATGCCGTCGATGACGTCGGCTTCGTCGATCAGCGCGGCGGCCCGCCAGCGTGGCGGGAACCATTCGTCGAAGAACTCCAGGTGCCCGTGGAAGAGGCTGACCTGGGCGGATCCGCTGATGGGCGCGCGATTGAGCGAGCCGATCCGGCAGACCGTCTGCCAGGCTTCCCCGCGCGCGATCACGTCGATGTCCCCGGGGTCGTCGATCCAGCCTCGGGCGAAGAGTGGGCCGCTTCCGGCCACGGCGTAGTCGTCCGCCGGAAGGTTCAACGTCGCGAGTTCGCGGAAGTACCGATGGTCGCGGAATCCGGTCATGGCTACACCGGCGAGAGGCCCAGAGCCAGGCGTACGACGACTGCCGTGACGGCGGCGACCAGGAGGCTGGAAAGCGTACCCACCAGCACGTATTCGCCGAAGCCCGCGGGGTGCTGGTCGACGTTGGGCAGCCGGGTCAACGACTTGGCGGCGACGGCCAGCGCCGCGGCTTCGGGGTGGCCGCCGGCGACGAAAGTGAAGACGAGTGTTCTTTCGATCCAGCCAATGTAGGCGCTCGTCGGCACGATCTGATGGATGTCCGCGCCACGCTCGGCGAGTCGGCGGATCAGCGGCCGGACGGCTGTGGCGACGAAATCGCCGCCGGTGAACACCGCGAGGAGCAGCCCCGAGACGACGATCGCCACCCGGTCGTCGGCCAGCACACGACCCAGCACCTCCAGTGATCGCCGGCCGAAATGCACGGCGGCGACGACCGGTAGCAAGGTGAGGAGGCCTGCGAGGGCGTACACGACGTGCCGGTGCGCCTGCCAGATGCGGTGCGCCAGCCGGGCCAGGTCGTCGCGGTCCAGCGTCTTGTCCGCGGCGGTGGTGCGGCGGCGGACGGTGATCTGGGCCGCGACGCCGATGCCGACGACGCTGAGCCAGGTGATCAGCGCCTTGCCGAGGGGGAGTGCCGGGAAGATGGCATATGCGGCATAGGTCGCGGTGAAGACGCATCGCACAGCGGTGTTGGTACGCCGGGCGGGCAACCCGAGCGGCACCGCCACCGCGACCAAGATCCCGAGCCACAACCTGACGACGTCGATCACTGCGTCACAATAATCGACGCACGCAAATGGCAGAGCGGATCGCGTTGCCCTCGGTGGTGGCCTGATGACCCATGGTGAGCCGAGGGTGTCGGCGTAAACGATCGTGGTAAGGGGACGATTCGGGCTCGAACGGGCGAGTCCGATCGGCCGATCTCGGTGGCAGGAAATTCCCAGCTCGGAGCCATAACTCAATCAGGTGATGTCGATAAGCTGGTCCAGATTGGTCAGCGCAGCGGAAATGCCGGACATGACCGAAAAATCAGCGCCGCCCGACGCGTACCCGCGCGCGAAGATAGACCGGCCACAGTGTGATTCAGGTCACCCGTAAGGGGTTTGCGACCAAGTTTTCGCTGCTTAAGGTCGACCAATGCGCCCCCAGCATGACGACCACGACGGTCGACCCAGCCCCCGTACGCAGACGCCCCGACCCGACCTCTGGACCGACACTCAGACGTTCTTCCTCGACCGCATTCGCGAGGACCGTCCCGAGGGTGAGACGGGCCGGCACCGGTTGGCGAAATCGGCGAAGGACGCGCAGAAGGCCACCGCTAAAGCCGAGAAGCCCAGCGCGAAAGCCGAGAAGGCCAGAGCGAAAGCCGAGAAGGCCACCGAGGCCGCGGAGCGCTACCTGACCCCGGCCGGTCCGCTGACCCCCGGCATCGCCCCCGTACGCGGACTGCACAGCTCGGCGAAGGCGGGCCGCGTGGTCGCCCTCGGGCTGATCGCGCTCCTCGGCGTCTCCGTCGCGGCCAGCCAGCGGGGTACGCCGACGCAGTTGGACAACGCCGCGCAGCAGCTCGCCGACCGTAACGCGGTCGCCGACGCCGCCGACCGCTCCGCACCCCGGACCACGACGTCGGCCAGCCCGTCCCCGAGCGTGAGCGTCAGCGCCTCGCCGTCCCCGTCGGCGACCGTGAAGAAGGTCGTGACCTCGGTGAAGCCGGTCGCGGGCCTCGACCAGAAGCAGATGAACAACGCGCTGACCGTCGTCAAGACCGGGCAGAAGCTGGGCGTACCGCAGCGTGGACTGCTGGTCGGCATCATGACCGCGATGCAGGAGAGCGACCTCTACAACCAGGCCAGCTCGGCCGTGCCCGAGTCGTTCGACTACCCGCACGAGGGCAGTTCGGTCGACTACGACTCGTGCGGTCTGTTCCAGCAGCGCACCAGCATGGGCTGGGGCTCGGTGAAGCAGATCATGAACCCGACCTACTCCTCGACGAAGTTCTTCCAAGCCCTGCTCAAGGTCTCCGGTTGGCAGAACATGGAGCTGACCCTCGCCGCTCAGGCCGTGCAGGGCTCGGCCTATCCCTACGCGTACGCCAAGCACGAGGCGACCGCCCGGAAGGTCCTCACCGCGATCCTGAACGCCCTGTAGCCTCCAGCGGTGATCGCTACGACGCAAGCCGGGCGTCCGGCGTACGTGGTCAATGTCGAGGTCGTCCTCCACCGAGACGGCCGTTGGCTGCTCATCCGCCGTGGAAACGAGGGACACGCGGCGGGTACGCTCGCCGGCCCGGGCGGCAAGGTCGAGACCGACGGGTTCCTGCCCGGCGTACTGGAGGCGACGGGTCGTCGGGAGGTCCTCGAGGAGATCGGGCTCGACCTCGACGGCGTGCCGATGGCGTACGTGGGCAACTCGCTGTTCGTCAGCGACGACGGCGACACGGTGGTCAACGTGGTCTTCGCCGCCGAGGTCCCGCCCGGCGCCGAGCCGTACGCCGCCTCCCCGGAGGAGGTCGCGGAGATCCTGTGGCTGACGACGGAGGAGGCTCTCGCGCATCCGGCCTGCCCGCCGTGGACCCGCCGAAC
>JABFYB010000633.1 GCA_013361475.1 Hamadaea sp. | reverse complement strand
AGGCCGACCGCACCAGGCGCGGCAGCGCGGGGCCGACCGCACCAGGCGCGGCAGCGCGAGGCCGACCGCACCAGGCGCGGCAGCGCGGGGCCGACCGCACCAGGCGCGGCAGCGCATGGCACGAGTACAGGGAACCAGCGGCACCGCATGACGGCGGCACGGAACCACACCGCACGGCACCCGCCGTGTCGCAGCGGCACGGCACGACCAGGCGCGACGGACGGCACCGCATAACAAGGCGGGCGCGACGGGCGACGGCGGCACGGCACGACAAAGGCGCGACGGGCGACGGGCGGCACGGCACGACAAGACGCGACGGGCGACGGGCGGCGCGGCACGACAAGGCGCGACGGGCGACGGGCGACGGGCGGTAGAGATGGCGACGGGGTGGGGAAAGGGTTACGGGTACGGCAGGGAGCGGGGGCCGACGACGGTCGCGCCGACTGCTTCCACCCGTTGGCGGAGCCCACGATCGGCGGTCACCACGACGACACCGCCCTCCCGGTCGCGCTCGGCGGCGGCGAGCGCTGCGATCGTGTCGTCGCCTGATCCGGGCGACTGCTCTACGCGTACCCCTGGGATTGCGGAGATGCCTCGGGCCTTGCCCTCGACCACGAGCACGATGTCCAGCGGGCCTTCGTGGCCCGCGAAACCGGCGGTCGCCAGTGGCGCCAAGGCGTCGCGGAGCCGGCGCGCCGCCCCCGCGCGATCGCGCCACCAACCGTCCGGGACCGACCCGACGACATTGGCGGCGTCAACGATCAACAGCATGCGATGAGTTTCCCCCGCGACGGGCGTCTAACCGGGCATGAACCCTCGGACACTTCTTTCGCTCGGTGCCCTGGCCGGCCCGATCTACCTGGTCGTGGGGCTGACGCAGGCCGTCACCCGCGACGGTTTCGACCTCACGAAGCACGCCTGGAGCCTGCTCAGCAACGGCGACCTCGGCTGGATCCAGATCGCCAACTTCCTCGTCGCGGGCATCCTGACGGTGCTCGGCGCGATCGGTCTCCGCAGCGTCCTCATCGGAATCTACGGGGTGAGCCTGATCGGCGCCGGCGTCTTCCGAGCCGACCCGGCCCAGGGCTTTCCGGCCGGAACGACGACCGACACCATGAGCTGGCACGGCACGCTGCACTTCGTCGTCGGCGGCATCGGCTTCCTCTGCCTGATCGCCGCGTGTGTCGTTCTCGGACGGCGGTACCTGGCAGCCGGTCGGCGGGGGTTTGCGTGGTTCTCGTGGATCACCGGCGTCGTGTTCCTCGCCGGGTTCGCGGGCATCGCCAGTGGCTCGCACGGGCCGACGACGATCGGGTTCCTGGTCGCGGTCGTCCTCGCGTGGAGCTGGCTGACCGCGGTCTTCTGGACGTCCCGCTCCTGATCCGCCGCTTCCCTCCGGCGACTTTCGCCGGGCGGTTCCCCTCGCCGATCGGCCGTCACGGCGAGGGATCGGTCAGGCGGGCTTCTTCGTCAGCGCGACGATGCCGCCGGCTCCGGTGACGACGAGCGAGACCAGCGCCATCGGCACCGCCAGGAAGTACACCCACCGCCAACTGAGCGCGGTCGTCAAGAACCAGCCCAAGACCAGCCCGAACAGCAAACCGACAAAGGCGACCGCGGCGACGGCGATGAGCATCGCCGTACGCCGCGCGCCCGCCTGACCGGCCAGCGCGAGCGCGGTGCCGAGCACCGCACCACTACCGAAGCCGATGAAGAGCGACGCCGCCATCACCATGAACGCCGCGGGCGCCAGTGCCAGGAGCACGACGCCGATCAGCATCAAGCCGATCGCCGGAGCGGCCACCGCGTTGGGCGCACGCCGCCCGAGCAGCAGTCCGGGCACGACGCCGACGCCCAGGGCCAGGAAGTGAATCATCAGCACGATGAGGTTCACCGTCGTGCTGTAGCCCATGTCCCGCTCGAGAGTCTCCCGCAACGGCCCGATCAGCGCGCCGATCTGGTACGCCGCCAGCATGGTTCCGAGGGCCGGTCCCACGATCATCCATAGTGGATGCTGGGCGGTCGGGCTCTTCTCGATCATCACCCGGCCATAGTAGGTCAATGCTCGGCGAGGGCCGCGAGGATCTGGTCGCCGTATTTGGCGAGCTTGTTCTCTCCCACTCCGCTCACGGTGCCCAAGGCCGCCAACGAAGCGGGCGCCTCGGTGGCGATCTGCCGCAGCGTCGCGTCGTGGAAGATCACGTACGCCGGGACGCCTTGCTCCTTCGCGGTCGCCGCCCGCCACGCGCGCAGCCGCTCGAAGATCGGCGCCGCCGCTGGACTGAGGTCTGCGGAGGCTGCCGCCTTCTTCGCCGTTCCGCCGGCGGATCGACGCGTACGCTCAGGTTCCTTGCGGAGCAGGACTTCGCGTTGCCGGCTGAGCACCGCGGCGCTGCCGTCGGTGAGCGAGATGGTGCCGTAGCCGCCTTCCACGGCGAGCAGGCCTTGGGCGAGCAGCTGGCGAACCACCGCACGCCATTCGGATTCCTGCAGTTCGGTGCCGATGCCGAAGACGGACAGCTCGTCGTGCCGATGTTGGACGACCTTGTCGGTCTTGCGGCCCAGGAGGATGTCGATCGACTGACCGGCGCCGAATCGCTGGTTGCGTTCGCGTTGCAGCCGCAGCACCGTCGACAGCAGCTTCTGCGCCGCGATCGTTCCGTCCCAGGACCGTGGCGGCTCCAGACAGGTGTCGCAGTTGGCGCAGGCCTCGCTGGTTTCACCGAAGTACGCCAGCAGCTGCGCACGGCGGCATTCGGTCGTCTCGCAGAGCGCCAGCATGGCGTCCAGATGCGCGGCGAGCCCGCGCCGGTACGCGTTGTCGCCCTCGGACGAGTCGATCATCTTGCGTTGCTGGACGACGTCCTGCAACCCGTACGCCAGCCAGGCGGTGGCCGGCAACCCGTCCCGGCCGGCTCGACCGGTCTCCTGGTAGTAGCCCTCGACTGATTTCGGCAGGTCGAGATGGGCGACGAAGCGTACGTCGGGCTTGTCGATGCCCATCCCGAACGCGATCGTCGCCACCATGATCAGGCCGTCTTCGCGCAGGAAGCGGGCCTGGTGCGCGGCGCGCGTCGCGGCGTCCAGCCCCGCGTGGTACGCGAGCGCCTCGATGCCGTTGGCCACGAGGAACTCCGCGGTCTTGTCGACGGACGCACGCGACAGGCAGTAGACGATGCCCGCGTCACCGGTGTGTTCCGTCCGCAGCAGTTCGAGGAGCTGTTTGCGCGGGTCGACCTTGGGCACGATGCGATAGCGGATGTTGGGCCGGTCGAAGCTGGAGACGAACAGCCGCGCCTCGGTCAGCTTCAACCGGGTGGCGATCTCGTTCCGGGTGGCCGTCGTCGCAGTGGCCGTCAGGGCGATCCGCGGCACCTCCGGCCAGCGCTCGTGCAGCACCGACAGCGCCAGATAGTCGGGCCGGAAGTCGTGGCCCCACTGCGAGACACAATGAGCTTCGTCGATGGCGAAGAGCGAGATCCGGCCTCGCTCCAGCAACCTCATCGCCGAGCCGCCGCTCAACGCTTCGGGCGCGAGGTAGAGCAGGTCAAGGTCACCGCTGAGGAACGCCGCCTCGACCTCGCGCCGCGTCTCGAGGTCCTGGGTGGAATTGAGGAAACCGGCTCGTACGCCGAGCGCGGTCAACGCGTCCACCTGGTCCTGCATCAGCGCGATCAACGGTGAGATCACCACGGCGACGCCGTCCCGGAGCAGCGCGGGAATCTGGTAGCAGAGGGATTTGCCACCGCCGGTCGGCATCAGCACCAGCGCGTCGCCGCCGCCGATGACGTGGTCGATGATCTCCTGCTGCTCGCCGCGGAAGGAGTCGTAGCCGAAGATCTTGCGGAGTACTTCCCGGGGCTCCTGCACCCGTCGATCCTACGGACCGGCTCCGACATCACCACCGCTCCGGCGTTTCCCGGCGAAGACGGCCAAGGGCGCTTATCCACTGGATAAGCGCCCTTGGCTACTGAGTAGCGGGGACAGGATTTGAACCTGCGACCTCTGGGTTATGAGCCCAGCGAGCTACCGAGCTGCTCCACCCCGCGTCGGCTTCTAAAGATTACCCCAGGGCGAACGGGCTGCCAAATCCATACCCGCCGACATCTGGATCACCCCTGTTGATCACGGCGCCGGGGATCGATCGTGGGTCGGCGGGACAGGGCTAGCCGGAGGGCGGCGGGGCGGTCGCCGAAGGCGACGGCACCGCCCCCGTGGGCGACGCAGCAGTGGCGGCGGAGAACTCCTGAAGAGCAGCCTCCAACTCGGCCAACGCCTGCCCTTGGGCGGCGAAGTCCCCCGTACGCTGGGCGGCCTTCAAATCAGCGAGCGCCTTCTGGATCTTGGCGACGGCCGCCTGGAAGGTCGACGGCGACCCCGGCGGGGCGTCGGCCCCGGCCAGCTGGGCGAGCGCACCTTCCAGCGTGTCGGCGTACCCGATCCTGGTGCCGTAGAGGGCCAGGACCTTGCGGAGCTGCGGATACTTCGGATCAGTGGTGTTGTTCACATAGAGCGGCTGGACGTAGAGCATCCCGTCGGCGTACGGGAGGGACAGCAGGTTGCCGCGCTGGACGTTCTTGCCCCAGATGTTGATGTCCGTACGCACCGCCTCCTGTCCCTCCATGAGTTGGGCGGCCTGGTTGGGCCCGGCGGTCTGGGTGTCCTTGGGCAGCTCGAGCACCCGGATCTCGGGTTTCCCGCCGACGTAGGACGCGGAGACGAGCGCCGCGAGATTGTCCCGGTTGCCGGCCGGGGTGAGCGCCGACACCAGCTGGAACCGCGGTTGCTCGTGAGCCGCGCCGGGGGGCTGGGCGTAGAGGTAGTACGGCGGCTGCTTGGCCGTCTTGCCGGGCTGCGCCGGGTCCCTCGGCACCTTCCACTGGTCGCTGGCGGCGGCGAAGCTCGTCGCGTCGGCGACGTGGTAGCGGGTGAGGAGATCCCGCTGGACCTTGAACAGGTCTTGGGGGTACCGGAAGTGCGCGGCCAAGGCGGGCGGGATCGAGGCGTGCGGCGTGATGATGTCGCCGAACGCCTTGTTCCAGGCTTTCAGCACGGGGTCGTCGGGGTCGAACTCGTACAACGTGACCGTGCCGTCGTACGCGTCGACCGTCGCCTTGACGGAGTTGCGCAGATAGGTGATCTCCTGCCCGGCCTGGGCGGTGGTCCCGGTGCCGGTCAGGGCGTCGTTGGTGGCGTCGCGCAGGTTGACGCGCTGGGCGTACGGGTAGTGCGCGGAGGTGGTGTAGCCGTCGACGATCCACAGGATGCGCCCGTCGACCACGGCCGGATAAGGGTCGCCGTCCAGGGTCAGGAACGGCGCGACCTTCTGCACCCGTTCCCGGGGATCCCGGACGTAGAGGACCTTGGAGTCGTCGGTGACCTGGTCGTTCAGCAGGAACCGGGTCTCCATGTACGCCAGCGAGTACAGCGTCTTCCGCCACGCCGAGTCCAGGCGTACGCCGCCCACGCCGGAGTAGGTGTAGTACGCCGCGTCGTCGGACGGCCGGTCGTACTCGATCGGCTGGTCCGCGCCGCCGACGACGGCGTACTCGTCGAACCCTTCGCCGTAGTAGATCCGGGGTTGCTCGATGTCGAGCTGGTCGACCGCCGCCGAACAGTTCGCCCCGGTGGCCGAGCCGCCGAGGAGACCGGAGACGAAGTACGGTCCCCCGCCGCAGCCCACCCGGTCCGCCGGTGCGGCCACCAGGCCGTACCCGTGGGTGTAGACCATGTGCTTGTTCTGCCAGTTGGTCTGCGGCCCGGTGAGCCTGGCGTAGTCGATGCCCCGGATGCCGATCACGTAGTCGCTGGTCTGGCCGTTCACCGTGTACCGGTCGACGTCCAGCTTGTCGCCGAAGTCGTACCACGGCCGGACCTGCTGGAGCTGGGTGAACGACTCGTCCACGATGGCCGGGTCGAGCAGCCGGACGTTGCGGGCGATCGTCTCGTCGGTCAGCAGCGACGCGGGCGCCTGCGTGTTGGCCGAGGCGTAGCGTTCGACCGTCACGTCCCGCAACCCGTACGCGGTGCGTGTCGCCCGCAACGCGTCCTGCACATACGGCTGCTCCAGCGTCGGCGTCTGGTTCACCTTGAAGGTCTGCACCCACCACGGCAGGACCCCGCCGATGGCGATCGCCGAGATGAGCAGCAGCCCGAGGGCCACGCCGGGCCACACCAGATTGCGAAGCACGGCGTTGGAGACGACGAGGATCGCGACGGCGACGACGATCGCGAGGTAGGACAGGATCTCCTTGGCCGAGACCACGGCGTGCACGTCGGTGTAGCCCGCGCCGTTGAAGTCGTAAGTGGAGTTCCCGTCGAGCACCAAAGCGCTCTTGTCCAGCTCGTACGCGATCGCCTTCAACCCCACGTACGCCGCGATCAGCGCGGTCAGATGGGTGCGGGCGCCCGGCGTGATGCGATCGCCGCGGCCGCGCAGGCGTACCGCGCCGTAGATGACGTGCATCGCGGTCGAGCCCAGCAGGGTCAAGGTGATCAGGGTGAACCCGAGACCGAGCAGGAACTGCCAGAACGGCAGCTCGAAGACGTAGTACCCGATGTCGCGGTGGAACAGCGGATCGGTCTGCCCGAACGGCTGCGCGTTGCGGAACAGCAACCAGGTCTGCCACTGCCCCTGCGCGCCGAGCCCGAACAGCAGAGCCACGACCGCGGCGGGCAGGACGAGCCATCGGCCGAGCCGACCGGCCAGGGCGAACCGCATCCGGTCCAGCGTCTCCTCGGCCGGCGTACCGCCCGCGCCCGGCGGCAGGAAGGGCCGCAGGCGGACGGCGAGCGCCAGGTTGCCGACCAGGAACAGGCCGGTGGCCAGCGTCGCCACGACGAACAGGCCGACGCGGGTGCTCAGCTCCTTGGTGAGGACCGAGCGGAAGCCGACCTCGTCGAACCACAGCCAGTCGGTCCACAGGGCGACGACCCAGCCGAGGACGAGCAGGACGGCCAGTGAGCTGACGACCACCACGAGGGCGATGCGTCCGCGACGGCCCAGCGGGGGATGCTCAGCCAGAGTCACCCTGTCAGCTTAGGCATCCAGGGCGCGCTCGCACGCGACCGAAGCGCGCCCGAACGGCGCTGAAAGCAGCTCGGCTCAGCAGGTCGGCGTCGGATTGCCCGCGCGGATGTCGGACAGCGCCTGCAGCGCCCCGTCCAGCGTCTCGACCTTGACCAGCTTCAGGCCCTTCACCGCGTTCGCCGCGGCCTCCTCGCAGTTCCCGGCCGGGGTCAGGAAGAACGTCGCGCCGTCGTCCTTGGCGCCGACCAGCTTCTGCGCGATGCCGCCGATCACGCCGACGTTGCCCTCGTCGTCGATGGTCCCGGTGCCGGCGATCACCTTGCCGCCGGTCAGGTCCTCGGTGTTCAGGGTGTCGATGGTGCCCAGCGCGAACATGAGCCCCGCGCTCGGGCCGCCGACGTTCTCCAGGTGATAGGTGATCTCGAACGGGTGCGGCTGCTTGTTCTCGGCGGAGATGCCGATCCGGGGAGTGCCGTCGTCACCGGCCTTCGTCGCGATCTTCACCGTCTCGGTCGCGTCGCCCCGTTTGCGGACGACGGCCAGCTCGGTGCCGACCGGCTTCGCGCGTACCAGCTCCTGAAGCTTCTGGGTGGAGGTGACCTGCTGGCCGTCCACGGTCTGGATCACGTCGCCCGCGGCGAGCTTGCCGGCCGACGCGCCGTCGGCCGCGACCTCCTTGACCGTGACCTGGACCGGGTAGCCGAGTTCGCGCAGCGCGGCCGTCTCCGCGCTGGACTGCGACTCCTGGAAGGCCTCCTTGTTCTCCTGCTCGACCTGCTCGTTGCTCTGGTCGGGCGGGTAGACCAGC
>JABFYB010000821.1 GCA_013361475.1 Hamadaea sp. | reverse complement strand
CGCCGGACACTCCGACGGAGCCGACGACACGTTCCCGGCCGACAGCGCCCAGCGGCGGCTCTGGATCCTCAACCAGGTTCCCTCCTATCAGACCGCGTACCTGATTCCCGGAGTGCTGGAACTGACCGGACCGGTAGACCCGGAGACGGTGTGCTCGGTGGTGCGGCGCGTGCTGGAACGGCATCCCATGCTGCGCGCCCGCTTCCGTCTGGCCGCCGACGGCCGCGGCGTCCAAGGCCGGCTCGGGCCCCCGCCCGAGGTCGGCCGCCTCGATGCCGCCGGCCTGGACGACGCGGCGCTCGCCGCTCACGTCGACGCCCTGTGCGGCGCCCCGTTCGACCTCCGGAACCAGGCGCCGGTGCGGGCCGAGGTGATCACCCACGGGACCCGGACGCTCCTGGTGCTGTGCGCGCACCACATCGCCGTGGACGGGGTGTCGCTTCGCCTGCTGCTCGGGGAGATCGCCGCGACGTACCGGGCCCGTCGATCCGGCGCGCCGGACACGGCGCTGCCCCCGACCCGGCTGCCGGCGCCGCAGGCGACGACCCAGGAGCGCACCGACGCCCTGGTCGCGTCGCTGCGCGGCGCGCCGACCGACGTACTGCTGCCGCACGACCGGCTGCGGCCGCAGACCGCCGACACCGCCGCCGCCTCCTGTCCGGTGCCGCTGGACGCCGCGGTGGCGGCCCGGATCGCGGATTTCGCCGCCGAACACGACGTGAGCGTGTTCATGGTGCTGACGGCGGCGGTGGCGGTCGCCCTGGGCCGCCGCTCCGGACAACGCGACTTCCTCCTCACCTCGCCGTGGGCCGGCCGGGAGGACGCGGACCGCACCGAGGCGATCGGGATGCTGGTCAACACCCTGGTCCTCAGGGCGGACCTGAGGGGCGCTCAGACCTGGACCGACGTCCTGGCCCGTGTGCGGACCTCGGCGCTGACCGCGTACCGGCACGCCGACGTGCCGTTCGACGACGTGGTGGCCCGGCTCCAACCGGAGCGCGACCTGAGCCGGCCGCCGCTGACCCCGGTCGAGATCTCGCTGTCCGACGGCGTCCTGCCGCCGATGGACCTCGGCGCCGACATCGGAGCCCGCTGGCTGCCCACCGGGTTCGCGCGGGCCAAGTGCGAACTCGTCGTCGACGCCCGAACCACCGAGGCCGGGCTGGACCTCGCTCTGGACTACGTGACCGCGCTGTTCGACGCCGCCACCGGCGCTCGGATCGCCACAGACCTCGGCCGTGCGCTGACCGACCTGGTCACCGACCCGACCGCCGGGCTCGGGCTTCCCGAGACCGGCCCGGCCCTGCCGGTGGCGCTCGGCGCGCTGCCCGGCGCCCCGGACGGCACGGTGCTGATCCACCGCGACACCGAGCTCACCCGCGCTGAACTCGACGCCTGGGCCTGGGGCGTGGCCACGCGGCTGCGGGCGGCCGGGATCGGACCCGGCGACGTGGTACCGGTCGTGGCCGGCCGTGGCCCCGGCATGGTGGCCGGCTGGCTGGGCGTGCTGCGCGCCGGTGCCGCCTACACGCCGGTCTCCGCCGACGTCCCGCCGCCCCGGCTGAAGTACATCGCCCGGGAGGTCCGAGCCCGCGTGGTCCTCGTCGACGACGGTGCTCGCGTCGCCGTCGACGACCTGGTGACCATCGACATCACCGGCCTGAGCGGGCCGGCGACCGCGCCGCTACCAGTCACCGGGGCGGATCCGGCCGCGGTCCTGTTCACCTCGGGAACCACGGGTACTCCCAAGGGCGTCGTGGTCACCCACGGAAATCTGACCTCGTACATCGCGGCCATGCACGGCACGTACCCGCGCCTGGTCGGCACCCGGCACCTGCTGGCCAGCACCGCCGACACCGACTTCTCCGGCACCGTCGTACTCGCCCCGATCGCCACCGGCGGGTCCACGGTCATCGCCGATGACGCCGAGTGCCTCGACGGCCGCCTGCTGGCCGAGCTGATCCGCCGGCACGGGATCGAGGTCGTCAAGCTCACGCCCTCGCACGCGGCACGGCTGCTCGACACCCCGTTCGGTACCGCGCTGCGCGATGCCGACGTGCTGGTGCTCGGCGGCGAGCCGATCACCGCCACACTGCTCGGGGCGCTGGCCGCGGCGCGCCCGCCGGGCACGCTGACGATCAACCACTACGGCCCGACCGAGACCACGATCGGCGCCGTGACCCATGTGCTGGACACGGGCGTCCCCGAGGCGCCGCCGGTGGGCCGGCCGCTGCCGGACGTCAGGGTCCTGGTGCTGGACGAGGACCTGCGGCCACTGCCGGACGGCGAAGCCGGGATGCTCTGGATCGGCGGCCCGCAGGTGACCGCCGGCTACCTGCGCCGCCCCACGGAGACGGCGCGCGCCTACCGCCTCCTGGCCGCCGACGCCGGGGCCGGGCCCATGTACCGGACCGGCGACGTGGCGGTCCGGTCGGCCGACGGCACCATCCGCCTGCACGGACGCATGGACGACCAGGTCAAGATCCGGGGCTACCGGGTCGAGCCGGGTGAGGTCCGCGCCGGGCTGCTGGCCCTGCCCGAGGTACGGCAGGCCGAAGTGTTGGGCCACGAGGGCCGGTTGGTCGCCTTCGCGGTGCTGGACGGCGGTGGGGGCGTGGGCGGGGTGGACGTCCGGACGGCCGGCGAGCCGGGTTCCGGGACGGACGGCGGGCCCGATGCCGCGGCCGGCCGGCACGTGCTCGACCGGCTGCGCTCGGCACAGCCCGGCCACCTGGTTCCCGAATTCCTGGTTCCCGTCCCGGCGATTCCACTGGCCCGGACCGGCAAGGCGGACCGGGCGGCTCTACGGGCCCTGCTGACCGGCCAACCGGGCGCGCTGCCCGGGGTGGAGCACCAGGCCTCTGTTTCGCCCGGGGCATCCGGCCCGGCCGCCGGTGAATCCGATCTGGAGCAAAGGATCCGCGCCATCTGGTGTGCACTGCTCGACCGGCCGGATGTCGGGCTCGACCAGCCGTTCTTCGAGGCCGGTGGCAACTCGCTGCTGCTGATCGCGCTCCTGGAGCGGCTTCGCGGACTGGGTGCCCGGGAAGTGGCCGTCGGCGACCTGTTCTCGCACGTCACCGTGCGCGCGCAGGCCGCCCTGCTGGCCGGGGGCGACCTTCAGGCCGACGGTGGGCGACCCGCCACGACGGGGCGGCGCGACGGCCTGGCGGCCCGGCGGAGCCGGGCGCGAGCGGGGACAAGCCAAGACAACGGGGTGCGAGAGCGATGACTTCACAGACCGACATCGCCGTGATAGGCGTCGCGGGCCGGTTCCCGGACGCCTGGCGGCCGGCGGAGTTCTGGCAGAACGTTCAGGACGGGCGGGTCTCCGTCCGGGAACTCGATGACGAGGAACTCCGTACGGCCGGAGTGAGCGAGGACATGATCGCCGCACCGGACTACATCCGGTTCGGTACACCGCTGCCCGGCTACGACCTGTTCGCGGCCGACTTCTTCGGCATCACCCCCACCGAGGCCGAGGTCACCGATCCCCAGCAGCGACTGTTCCTCGAAGCCTGCTGGGAGGCGCTGGAGGTGGCCGGGCACGCCGGCCGGAGCCGCGAACGGCTGGTCACCGGCGTCTACGCCGGGGCGAGTTTCAGCACCTACGCGATGGCCCAGTACCTCGCGCGGGCGCGGGAGGCCGGGTTCTCGGCCTTCTCCGACGGGGACATCCGCCGCGGCAGCCTCCCCGACTTCCTCCCCGCGGTCGTCGCCTACCGCCTGGGTCTGCGCGGCCCGGCGATCTCGGTCCAGACGGCGTGCTCGTCGTCGCTGACAGCGGTGCACCAGGCGGTGAACGCGCTGCTGGCCGGGGACTGCGACCTGGCGCTGGCCGGCGGCACCTCGACGGTGCACCCGCCCGACGGCCATCGGCGCGACCCGGCCGGGATCATGTCGGACGACGGCCAGTGCCGCAGCTTCGACGCGGCCTCGACCGGCACCACCGCCGGCGCGGCGGTGGGCGTCGTGGTGCTCCGGCGACTGGCGGACGCGCTCGCCGACGGCGACCCGGTCCTCGCGGTCGTCAAGGGCAGCGCGGTCAACAACGACGGCCCCGACCGGCCGGGGTTCACGGCGCCCAGTCCGGCCGGGGTGGCCGACGTGGTGTCGAGCGCGCTGCACACCGCCGACGTCCCGGCCGACCGCCTGATCTACGTCGAGGCGCACGGCTCCGGTACGCCGCTGGGCGACCAGGTGGAACTCCTCGGCCTGACCCGCGGGCTGCGCCAGAGCACCGCGCGCACCGGGTTCTGCGGCCTCGGCTCGGTGAAGGCGAACATCGGCCACTGCGGCTCGGCGGCCGGGATCGTCGGCATGATCAAGGCCCTGCGCATCGTGCAGACCGGCGAGATCCCGCCGCTTCCGCACCTGCGCACCCCTCGCGATCCGGGCCTGCTGGCCGAGAGCCCGTTCGTCCTGGACACCGTGGCCCGGCGGAACACCGTCGGCGACCGGGCCGTGCTGGTCCACTCGATGGGACAGGGCGGGACCAACGTCGCCGTGGTGCTGGAGCCGGCGCCGGAGGCGGTCCGGAACGACCCGTCAGGCGCGGCCGATACGGTCGATACGGTCGAGCCACCGGTTCGGCTGATCCTTTCGGCGCGCACCCGGGCAGCCCTGGACGCGGCATCCCGCGAACTGGCGGACGAGTTGGCGGCCGGCCGGCACCGGCTCCGGGACGTCGCACACACCCTGCGCGTGGGGCGGCGGCACTTCGAGCATCGCCGGGTGGTGAGCGGCGACCGGTCGGCACTGATCGCCGCGCTCCGCGTCCCCCGGCCGCCCGCGGCGCGGACCGCGTTGGTCGAGCCGCGCTCGGCCCAGGTCGTCCGGACCGGCGACGGCGCCCGGCCGACGCTGATCGCCGACGCCGTGGCCCGGGCGCTGGGGTGTCCGGTGACCGTCGCGGACGCGGCTGCCGAGCAACTGCCGCCTTCCGAGCGCGAGTTCGTGGTCGTCGTCGGCCCCGGCGTGGCCGCCGCGCACTGTCACGTCATCCAGTCGGCGACCGACGCGGACGACGACGAGATCGCCGACCTCGCCGACGCGGCCCTGACCGCCGCGTGGCTCGACGGCGTCGACGTCGACTGGTCGGCATCGACATCGGCATCGACATCGGCTCTGGCCGGTGTCCGGCGTGTGCCGCTGCCGACCTATCCGTTCCAGAGGCGGCGGTTCTGGGCGCTCGACCGCATCCGACACGTCTTCGCCGGCGGCGTGACGAGCGTGCCCGGCGATTCCGCCGAAGACGGCGCCCCGGTCGCGGCGGGCGGAACCCGCCCCGAGCACCTGGCATCGGCCGTGCCCGCGGCCGACGATGTCGAAGCCGATCTGGTCGGGCTGTGGCAGGAGATGTTCGGCTTCGCCCCGGTCGGCGTGACGGACGAGTTCTCCGCTCTCGGCGGGACCTCCCTCACCGCGACCCGGATGGCGCTGGAGATCGCGCGGCGCCACGACGGCTTCCAGGTGAACCTGCACCGCGTCGGCGGAACCCGGACGACGGTGCGTCGTATCGCCTCCGTACTCCGCGCGCGCGGACTCGGCTCCGCCGCCTACGGCGCCGCCGACGCCGAAGGTGCCCTGATCGACACCGACCTCGACCTGCCGCTGGGCACAGCCCGCCCGAGCGGGCCGGGTCCGCGCCGCGCGGTACTGCTGACCGGCGCGACCGGCTACGTCGGCGCGTTTCTTCTGCACGCAGCGCAGATCGCAGGCCACGACGACATCCGCTGCCTGGTGCGCGCCCGCGACGATGCACACGCCTGGGAGCGGGTCCGAGCCGCAGCCGCCGGGTACGGCCTGCCCGCGCCGGACCCGGAGCGGGTCCGGATGGTGCCCGGCGACCTGACCGACATCGGGCGGGCGCTGACCAGGCCCGACGGCGGGCTCGGGCGGGCCGTCGGCCAGATCCTGCACTGCGCGGCGAGCGTCGTCTTCACCGAGACCTACCGGACGTTGCGCGCCGACAACGCGATGGCCACCGCCGAACTGCTGCGGTGGGCCCGGGAGAACGGGATCCAGGACTTCGGCTACGTCTCCTCCCTGGCGGCGTGCTCGCCGACCGGCCCCGAGCTGTCGATCGCCGAGACCCGCGCGCAGCCGCTGGCCGAGCGGGCCGGCGGATACGGCACCGGCAAATGGGTCAGCGAGCGGCTGGCCGAGCGCGCCGAACGGGACGGCATGCGGGTCCGGATCTGGCGACCGGGACTGATCCTCGGCGACTCGCGCAGCGGTGCCTGCAATCCCAAGGACATGACGTGGCGGCTGATCGTCGCCAGCCTGGCCGTGGGCGCGCACCCGGCCGACGACCGGCTGCTGTACTCGGCCCCGGTGGACGTGGTGGCCAAGGCGATCGTGGCCGGGCTGACCGGGCCCGGCGCCGTGGGCCGGGCCCAGCACCTGGTCCACCACGAACCGCTGTCCATACGCGGCCTCTTCGCGGCGCTGTCCGGAGCCGGGCTGCCGACCACGCCGCTTCCGCCCGCACGGTGGCAGCAACTGGTCCGCGAGCGGGCACTGGACACCGGCGACGACGCTCTCGCCCCGGTCGCGCTGCTCGGCTTCGACGAGGAACTGGGCGACCTGGTCCGGGTCGAGGCGGAGGCGTGGCGGGGCTGGCTGACCCGGAGCGGACTGAGCTCCGCCGTGGACGGCCCGGCGCTGGCCCGCAGCATCCGATGGCTGGCCGGCACCGAGGACGGGATGTACCGGGAACTGCTGGCGGGCGTCATCGGTCACGGAGATTCCCCGCGCCACGCTGTCGGCGCGGCGCTCGGAAGGAAGGTCGTGTGATGGACACCCCCATCGGTATCGGCGACATCGGCATTCTGCTGCCCGACCGCTTCGTCACCCCCGCCGAGCTGGCCGAGGCCGAGCAACTGGACAGCGGTCAGCGGGAGTTCGTGGAGCGCACGGGTATCCGGACCGTCGGCGTGCTGGACGAGGAGGCTCGGATCCTGGCCGCCCGGGCGGTCCGGACGCTGGTCGAGGACACCGGCGCCGATCCGGACGTGCTGGTGCTGGCCGCACCGCGGTCGCCGGACGTGCTGCTGGGATCCGACGTCGCCGCCGTCCAGGCCGCCGCGGGACTGCGCCGCGCCTTCGGCTTCACGGTCGACGGCCTGGGCTGTGTCGGGTCCAGTGCGGCCTGGGCGCTGGGCGCCGACCTGCTGCGCGCCGACCCCTCCCGATCGACGGTGGTGATCGCGCACGCCAGCCGGCCGACCGGACCCGACCGGGTCCGGTTCCCGGTCACCGTCGTCGGCGACGGCGCGTGCGCCATGACGCTTGTGCCCGGCGGGCGCCCGGTGTTGCGGGCGCACCGCGCCGAGATGGACGGGCAGTTCCATGACCTGTTCCGGGTGGACTACAAGGCCGGCCCGTCCTACGAGTGGCGCGAGGTCTGCGACAACGTCGACGAGTACCAGTTCAAGCTCGCGCTGCACAGCCGGGACAGACTCAAGCGGCTGGTCGACCAGGTCCTCGTCGACGCCGGCGTCGACGCCGACCGGGTCGAGGCGACCCTGATGCAGAACGTCACGGCGGGCGCCTTCGACTTCTACGAGAGTCTGCTCTCCCTGGACATCAACGACGTCTGCCGCGAGAACCTGCGCCGCTACGGCCACCTCGGGGCCATGGATGTGGTGCTCAACCTGCGCGATCTGCTCGCGGGCGGCGACCTGGCGCGCGGCGACCTCGTGCTGGTCCTCAACAACAGTCAGGTGGCGGCCTGGGCCGTGACCCTGTGGGAGGTCTGATGCGGCCGGATGTGGTCCCGGTGAGGGTCCGGAAACTGCAGAGGAGGACGCGGTGAGCAGCGTGGGCGACGCGGCGGGCTCGCCCGCGGACACCCCGGACGTCGCCGA
>JABFYB010000021.1 GCA_013361475.1 Hamadaea sp. | reverse complement strand
CTGAGTCAGGCGTACGCGGCGGGCAGGGTCACCGTGACGACCAGCCCGCCGCCGGACCGGGGCCGGGCGACGACCTCGCCGCCGTGGGCTCGGGCCACCGACCGCACGATCGACAGACCGAGCCCGG
This sequence comes from Hamadaea sp., assembly GCA_013361475.1. Classification (GTDB taxonomy): domain Bacteria; phylum Actinomycetota; class Actinomycetes; order Mycobacteriales; family Micromonosporaceae; genus Hamadaea. The sequence goes on along the minus strand of JABFYB010000021.1, from coordinate 7,768 downwards.
CGCCCTTCGAGGTGACCAGGCGTTCGTCGTCGAGCCGGCGGAACGGCTCGAAGAGGCCGGGGATGTCGTAGGGCGGGATGGTCAGCCCGCTGTTGGCCACTTCCAGCTCGACCCCGCCGTCGGGGCGTACGCGGCTCGCGACGCGGGCGAAGCCGCCGGTGTGGTTGTGCCGGATGGCGTTCTCCACGAGGTTCTGCGCCAGGCGTTCCAGCAGGATGGGATCGCCGACGGTCACCGCCTCGGCGGCGTCCTCGGTGAGCGTGACGTCGGCCGCCCGGGCCTCCTCGGTGGCCTGCGCGACGACGTGGCTGACGACGTCGGCGAGGTCGATCTCAGCCCGCTCCAGCACCTCGTTCTCCGAGCGGGCGAGCAGCAGGAGCCCGTTGATCAGGCGCTCGTGCCTACTGTTGATCTCCAGTAGGGTCTCGCCGAGCTGCTTGACGTCGGCGGACGCCGTCTTCCGGTTCATCGCCACCTCGACCAGCGCCCGGTTGAGCGTCAACGGCGTACGCAGTTCGTGGGAGGCGTTGGCGACGAACCGTCGTTGCCCCTCGAACGACCGGTCGAGCCGCTCGACCATGGTGTCGAAGGTGTCGGCCAGCTCTTTGACGTCGTCGTCGCCGCCTCGCAGGGCGATGCGCTCGTGCAGGCTGAGGTCCGCGCCCCGGGCGTTGGCGATGCGGCGGGCGGTGTCGGTGACCTGATGCAGCGGCGCGAGCACCCGCCCCGCGATCAGCCAGCCCAGCGCGATCGCCGCGACGCCGACGATGCCCAGCGCGATGCCGCCCTGGGTCACCAGCGAGGTGAGCGCGTCGCTGCGAAGCTTCTGCTGCTGCTCCTCCAGGTACTGCGGAACCTGCGCGGCGCCGATCCGCTGGCCCGTCCCGGAGATGACGTACGGCTGGTTGAGCAGGTCATCCGGAGTCGTACCGGGCGCGACCTGCCCGGTCATCTTGATCTGGACCATGTTCCCGGTGCCCGGCAACTGTTGCTGGACCAGGAGGAAGGTCACCCCGAGCAGGACGATGCCCGCCAGGAGGAACAGGCCGCCGTAGACCAGGGTCAACCGGGTACGCAGGGTGGGCCGGAACCGGCGTCGACTCATGGGATCCGGTACCCCTCTCCGGGCAGTGTCTCGATGACGGCGGGCTCGCCGAGTTTGCGGCGCAGCTTCAGCACGGTGAGCCGGACGGCCGAGGTGAACGGGTCGGCGTTCTCGTCCCAGACCTTCTCCAGCAGGTGTTCCGCGCTGACCACCGCGCCGTCGGCCCGCAGCAGCTCGGTCAGCAGCCCGAACTCCTTCTTGGAGAGCAGCACGTAGCGGTCGCCTCGGAAGACCTGGCGGCGGGCGGGATCGAGGACGATGCCGGCCCGGCGCAGCACCGGCGGCACGGCCGGGCGGGCCCGGCGACCCAGCGCCTGTACGCGGGCGGCCAGCTCGGCGAACGCGAACGGCTTGGGCAGGTAGTCGTCGGCGCCCAGGGACAGCCCGTTCACCCGGTCGCCGATCTCCGCGGCGGCGGTCAGCATCAGGACCCGAGCCGCCGACTCCGAGGCGACCACCTCTCGGCATACGTCGTCGCCGTGCACCTTGGGCAGATCCCGGTCGAGGACGACCACGTCGTAGTCGTTGACGCTCAGCCGATCCAGCGCGGCCTCGCCGTCGAGCGCGACGTCGACGGCGTGAGCATCGTCACGCAGCCACTCCGCGATCGCCTCGGCGAGGAGGCGTTCGTCCTCCACCACGAGAATGCGCATCTGCCCGCATACCCCTTCAAAAGTCCCCATGACCTGCGCGGTCACCGCTCCATGGTGACGCGCCGTGATGTTTCTCCGGCGTTAGCGCTTTCGGAAGCGCCCCCGAAACAGCGCTCCGCGTTGACTCGGCGCCGAAGCGGCCGCACTCCCGCGAGCCGCCCGGCAAGGAGAACACACCATGAGCAGAAGGCTCCTCCTCGCGACGGCCGCGGTGCCCGTCGCGCTGCTGTTCGCGCTGTCCGGTTGTGGCAAGTCAGGCGGCGACGACAACGGGGTGGCCTCGGTCAGCGGCACCGCCAGTGCCAGCCCGAGCCCCAGCAAGACCCGATCCGCCGCCGAGGAACAGGAGCGGGCGTTGAAGTTCGCGCAGTGCATGCGCGAGCACGGGGTCGACATGCCCGACCCGGAGATCAAGGACGGCAAGATCCAGATGCGCATCAACGCCCAGCCCGGCACGAACATCGAGGCGGCCCAGCAGGCCTGCAAGGACTACGCGCCCGACGGCGGGCCGGGCGGCGGCAAGGCCGACCCCGAGATGCAGAAGAAGGGCCTCGAGTTCGCCAAGTGCATGCGCGACCACGGCGTCGAGAAGTTCCCCGACCCCGACCCCAACCAGGGCGGCATCCGTATCGACGGCAGCATCGCCGACGACCCGGAGTTCCCCGCGGCGCAGAAGGCATGCGACTCGATCATGGGCGGCCCCTCGATGAAGGAGACGCAGAGCTCATGACGGTCTCCACGGAGGAAACGGCGGCGGGCGTACGCCCCAGGCGCCGCAAGAAGGGACGCACCGGCAAGATCGTCGGGGCCGGCGTCGCCGTCCTCGCGGTCGGCGCGGCGACCGCGGCCACGCTCGGCTTCGGGTTCTCCCCGGACAAGGCCGCCGACAACCAGGCGCAATTGCCGCCGACGACGGCGAAGGTCACCAAGCAGACCCTCAACGACACCCAGAAGGTCTCCGGCGACCTCGGTTACGGCGACTCGACGTCGCTGGCCTCCCGCCTCCAGGGAACCGTGACGTCACTCCCGTACGCCAGCTCGGTCTTCCAACGCGGCAACACCGTCTACAAGGTGGACAACACTCCCGTGGTGCTCATGTACGGCGGCGTTCCGGCGTACCGGGCGATGAAGGTGGGCGACGAGGGCGCCGACGTCAAGCAGCTGGAGCAGAACCTGAAGGCGCTGGGGTACTCGGGCTTCACCGTCGACAAGGAGTACACCTCGGACACCGCGGACGCGGTGAAGGAATGGCAGGAGGATCTCGGCCTCGACGAGACCGGCGTCGTCGACCTGGGCCGGGTGCTCTTCGCCCCCGGCGCCATCCGGGTCGACGGCGTGAAGGCGTCGCTGGGCGCCGGGATCGGGCCGGGCCAGGAGGTTCTCACCTACACCGGGACCAGCCGGGTCGTCACCGTGCAGTTGGGCATCGGCGACCAGCGGCTGGCGAAGAAGGGCACGGCCGTCTCCATCCAGCTGCCCGACGGCAAGAAGGTCGACGGGACGGTCCAGCGCGTCTACACCGTCATCGAGGCGAGCGACGACCCCAACGGCGACCCGGAGACGAAGATCGAGGCGCAGCTGACGCTGAAGGACGCCAAGGCGGCGGCCGGACTCGACGTCGCCTCGGTCGAGGTCGTCTTCACCGCGGCCGAGCACAAGGACGTGCTCACCGTGCCGGTCGCCGCACTGGTCGCGCTGGCCGAGGGCGGCTACGGCGTCGAGATCGTGGACGGCTCCAGCACGCATTACGTCAAAGTGGAGACCGGCCTCTTCGCGGGCGGGCGGGTCGAGATCACCGGCGACGGGATCGCCGAGGGCGTCACCGTCGGGATGCCGAAATGATCGAGCTGACCGGCGTCTCGAAGGTCTACCCGGGCGGCGTACGCGCGCTGCGCGACGTGAGCCTGACGATCGGCGAACGGGAGCTGATGGCCATCGTCGGCCCGTCCGGGTCGGGCAAGTCGACGATGCTGCACGTGCTGGGCACGCTCGACCGGCCCAGCTCCGGCCGGGTGACGATCGACGGGTACGACGTCTCCCGGCTCTCCGACCGGCAGCTGTCCGCCCTGCGGGCCACCCGGATCGGCTTCGTGTTCCAGCAGTTCCACCTCGCCCCCGGGGTGAGCGCCCTGGACAACGTCGCCGACGGGCTGCTCTACAGCGGCATCGGCCTGGGCGAACGCCGCCGTCGCGCGACGGTCGCGTTGGAGCGGGTCGGGCTCGGCCACCGCATCGATCATGAGCCGCACGAGCTGTCCGGCGGCGAACGGCAGCGGGTGGCCATCGCCCGTGCGGTCGTCGGCGAACCGCCGGTCCTGCTGGCCGACGAGCCGACCGGAAACCTCGACTCCTCGTCGGGGGCCGGGGTGATGAAGCTGCTCCGCGAGCTGCACGCGGCGGGCACCACCGTCGTGATCATCACCCATGACCGGGAGATCGCCGCCGCACTGCCTCGCCAGGTGCACATGCGCGACGGCGAAGTGGTCGGCGACGACGTCCCGGACGAGGTCGCGGCGGTGGGCGTACCCCTGGAAGGAGCGCGACCGTGACCGCGAACCTGGACCACCGGCCGCGGTTGACCCCGGCCCGGCTGGGACCCCGCGACATCGTGCGGGTGGGGGCCGCGGGCCTGCGCACGCGGCCGACCCGGGCGTTGCTGTCGGCGCTGGGCATCGCGATCGGCATCGCGGCGATGATCGCGGTCGTCGGCATCTCGTCGTCCTCCCAGGCGGACCTGGACCGCAAACTGGCCGCGCTCGGGACGAACCTGCTGACGGTCTCCCCCGGCCAGACGATGTTCGGCAAGAACTCGAGCCTGCCCGAGGAGGCCGAGTCGATGATCGAACGCATCGGGCCGGTGCAGGCGGTGTCGGCGATCGGCAAGGTCAGCGGTGCGAGCGTCTACCGATCCGACAAGATCCCGAAGGCGCAGACCAACGGCCTCGCCACGTACGCGGCCCGGCTGGACCTGCTGGAGACGGTCGGCGCGAAGCTCCGAAGTGGAGTGTGGCTGAACGAGGCGACGGGCCGCTACCCGGCGGTCGTGCTCGGCGACGCGGCCGCCCAGCGGCTCGGCATCAGCCACGCCGGTCCCGACGTCGAGATCATCGTCGGCGGGGACTGGTTCACCGTCGTCGGCATCCTGGAGCCGGTGGCGCTCGCGGACGAGCTGGACCCCGCCGTGCTCATGGGCTGGCCGATCGCCGCCGACGAGTTCGACTTCGACGGCCACGCGACCACGGTCTACACGCGGTCGGACGACAGCCAGGTCGAGGCGGTCCGCGGGGTCCTCGGCGCGACGGCGAACCCCGAGAACCCGAGCGAGGTCAACGTGTCCCGCCCGTCCGAGGCGCTGACCGCGCAGCGGGCGGCGGGTGCCGCGTTCACGGGGCTGCTCCTCGGCCTCGGCGCGGTCGCGCTGCTGGTCGGCGGAGTCGGCGTGGCCAACACGATGGTCATCTCGGTCCTCGAACGACGAGCCGAGATCGGCCTCCGGCGCTCGCTCGGCGCCACCCGAGGGCAGATCCGGGTGCAGTTCCTCGCGGAATCGCTCCTGCTGTCCGCGCTCGGCGGCATCGGCGGACTGCTCCTGGGCATCGGCGTCACCACCGGATACGCGTACTACCAAGGCTGGCCGACGACGGTGCCCGTGTGGGCCACCGCCGGCGGAGTCGCGGCGACCGTCGTGATCGGCGGAATCGCCGGGCTCTATCCCGCCATCCGGGCGGCCCGGCTGTCGCCGACGGAGGCGCTCGCCGCCCCCTAACCGCTCTCTGCTGTGGGGCGCTAGCCGGTTGGCGCTTGCCGGGTTGGCGCTAGCCGGGTTGGCGCTGGATCAGGGTTCTCGGTCGAATCATGGAGCGAGATTCGACCGGGAACCCTGATCTCGCCGTAGCGAGCCGTATCGAGCCGTAACGGCGGCGGCGGCGAAAAAGCCAGGTGAACCGCCTCACGATTGGTTTTCGACGGGGAGAAGCGCTTCGCACACTTGCTCGTCCGCGTACTTCACGGCCGAGGAGCACCCCCATTCGCGCCATGTTCGCGGCACTGCGCCTGCGGAATTTCCGCATCTGGGCCGGTGCCGACTTCGTCTCCGTCACGGGCACCTGGATGCAGGTGCTCGGGGTCAACTGGTTCGTCCTGCAGAGCACCGGGTCCGCCGCCCACATGGGGTTCTCCGTGCTGCTTCAGGCCTTGCCCGTCCTCCTGCTCGGCTCGTGGGGCGGCGTACTGGCCGACCGCCTGCCGGGCAAGCCCGTCCTGATCGTCACCCAACTGGCCCACGCACTGCTCGCGGTAGCACTCGCCGTGATCGCTTGGTCACCCTCCGCGAGTCTTCTCCCCGTGTACGCGATATCGCTGCTCGGCGGATTCGTCAGTGTCGTCGAAGGACCGGTCATGGGCCGGTTCACCGCGACGGTGGTGGACCGCAGTCGCCTGACGAACGCGCTCTCCCTCGGCTCGGTGATCAACTCCAGTGGCCGCATCCTCGGCATGAGCGCGGGCGGCGTACTGGTCGCGGCGGCCGGACCGGCTCCCCTGTTCGCCGCCAACGCCGTGAGCTTCCTCGCCGTCATCGGGGCGCTGCTCGCCCTGCGTCCGGCCGAGATGCATACCTTGGACGACGCCCTCCCGGCCGAACCGGCTCCCCGGGGCGTACGCGGCGGGTTCGCGTACCTGAAGGGGCAGCCGTTGGTGCTCGTGACCTTGGGCTTGGCCGTGGTCCTGGGCAGCCTCGGCCGCAACTATCAGGTGACGATGGCGGCGATGAGCGACGGCCCGCTGGCCGCCGGAGCGGGCGGCTACGGCCTGCTGTCCACCGCCTTCGCCATCGGGACCGTGGTAGGTGGGCTGGTCGCGGCCGCCCGGCCGAACCTCTGCTACCGGACCCTCATCGGCATGGGCCTGATCACGAGCGTCCTGCAGGCCTCGGCCGGTCTGGCGCCCGGGCTCTGGACGTTCGCCGCCGCCGTCATCCCGATCGCGGCCGGTGCCGTCGTCATCGACACCACCGTGTCCGCCCGGCTCCAGCTCGACACCCGAGGCGACATGCGTGGCCGCGTCCTGGCCGCGGCCGGGATGGCCAGCGCCGCCGCCGGGGCGATCGGCGCTCCCCTGCTCGGCTGGCTCTGCGAACACGCCGGTCCTCGAACCACGCTGGGCCTGGCCGGACTGCTCACCGTCACCGCCTGCCTCGCGGCCGGGGCGGCCATCGCCCGGCGGCGTGGCATTCCCGTCCGTCCCCGCGAGGTGCGGCTCGCCCTGGCGGTCGCACTGGGCCGCTGACCCGGATCCAGCCGCAGCAGAACCAGCGAGACAAGCGGCCGGCCTTGGCACGACGCGGCATGGCGGCCCACCCCCGTTCGCAGTCGCCTGCGTGTGGACCGAAATGCCGCTCGCAGTCACCGAGCCTAGGCAGTGGCACTGTCGCCCCACTGTGTTTCGAGTGGGGCGAAACCGCCGGTCCTCAGCCGTTGCCGCCGAGGTCAGCAGACGGGACCCGAGGGCGACCGTGTCCACCGGCAGTTTCAAGCGGCAGAATGACCGGGCGGGTCTGCCGACCAGACTCGAGGAGGACGGGGCGATGGCGGAGAACGGCGGGTCCAGGGTTCGGGAGCACCGAATCCAGACCGGGCTCACCCAGGAAGAGCTTGCTCGAATCGCTGGGTTGAGCGTTCGGGCGCTCCGCGACATCGAGCAGGGCCGGGTGACGCGCCCGCACCCGGGAAGCCTGCGCCGCCTGGCCGTGGCGCTCGGGCAACCCTCCGAAGCGTTCGTCACCAGCGGTGAAGGATTGCCGACGGTCGGCGTGCTCGGCCCGCTCATGGTCCTGCGGCGTGGGGTCGTCGTCACGGTCCGCGCTCCGATGCAGCAGATGCTGCTCACGCTCCTGGGCCTGGAACACGATCGGCACGTCGGCGACGACGAGATCGCCGACGTTCTCTGGTCCGGGCGTCCGCCGACCGCTTGGCGTAACCGCGTCCAGGCTTTGATCGGGCAGACGCGACAG
>JABFYB010000248.1 GCA_013361475.1 Hamadaea sp. | reverse complement strand
TACGACCCGCCGCCTGCGCAGAACTCGTCGTTCGCCCCGCTTCCGGGCGAATCGGTGTACGTTCCGCCGCCGGCAGTCGTTCCGCTGCCCAACCCGGCCGAGCCGGCCCCGGACGCCTGGAGTGCGGCCACCCGCTCGGAGGACTCCCCGTCGTGGGCGCAGTCGTCGCCCCCGGCCTGGCAGTCCTTCGCGCCCAGTGGCCCGCCGCCGGTCGAGGAGCCGCCTGCGGCTGCTACCCCCGTCTCCACGGGCGGCGCTTCCTCGGCTGCGCCGGAGGGGCGTACCGGGAGCTGGGCGTTCGAGATCCCCGAGGCGAGTTCGACCGGCTGGTCGCCGTTCGGCGGCGAAGCGGCGCCCGAGCCCGCTTCCGAGCCGCGTGCGTACACGTCGGTCTTCGAGGAGCCGATCTCGCCGGCCGCACCGTCGTCCGGTGGCGGCGTCTACGGATCCGCTGCCCCCTCGCACGACGCGGCACCTTCGTACGAACCCACGCCGTCGTACGACCCGGCACCCTCGTATGAACCGTCGTCCTCATACGACCCGGCGCCTTCCTATGACCCGGCACCGTCGTACGCGGACCCGGAGCCGGCTCCGTCCTACAGCGACCCCGCGCCCGCGTACAACGGCTCGTCCTACAGCGAGCCCGTTTCCAGCGGAAGCGTCTACGGCTCGGCGGCTCCGCCCGCACCAGCTCCGGCGGACCCCGTCGAGTCCAGTGTGTACGGTGCACCGGCGCCATCGCCCGAGGCTGCGCCGACCCCCGCACCGGCTGTCGCTCCGGCGACGGCTGGGGTGGCCGGAGCCGTCGCCGCCGGAGCAGTGGGAGCCGCCGCCGGTGCCGCCGGCACGGTCGCGAAGGCCGCCGTCCCTGTGGCGAGCCGAATCGCTCCGCCGGCCGAGGCGGTTCCGCAGTCGCGCGGATCCGGCCGCGTCTACGGCTCGACTGCCGCGCAGCCGGTGAGCCCGGCGGCCGAACCACCGTCCAACGTCCCCATGGCGCCACCGGCCCCGACCAGCCCGGCTCCGGCCTCCGGGACTTACGGCTCCCCGGCGGCCCAGGCCGCCCCGGCGCAGTACGGTGCTCCTGCTGCCGCGCCCGAGCCGGCCGCCCCGCAGATCCCGGCGCAGGCCGGTCCGCAGAGCCGCCCCGCACAGGCTTCGGCCCGGGCGTCGGTGTCAGTGGGCCGGATTTCGCCCGCTGAGGCGGGTGGCGTACCGCCGACCTCCGGGCAGCCCGGTGTCTACGGCGCGCCGACCCAGCCCACGGTGTACGGAAGCCCCACTCAGCCGACCGTTTACGGCTCGGGCGCGCAGACCGCCGCCCCGGCCCAGCCGCAGGCTCCGGCCGCACCCGTCCAGCCGCCGGTCAGCCCGGCTCCGGCCGGACGCGGGGCTGGGATGTCGGCGTACAGCGACCTGATGGGACCGGCGCAGACGACGTCCGCCCCGCCCGCGCAGCCGCAGCAGCCCAGTACGCCGCCCCCCAACGCCTGGGGCGAGCAGCAGCCGGCGATCCCGCAGCAACGCCCGGCCGGCGTACCGCCACAGCAGCAGCAGGCTTCGACGCCTACGCCACCGGATCAGAACCGGTTCGACAAGTTCAGCGCCGAACCGGAGCCCGCCCCGAGCAAGGGCGGCACGGCGAAGGTCCTCGTCATGGTGATCGCGGCCTGCGTACTGCTGATCGGCGTGGCCTTCGGCGTACTGTTCGCCGTCAACAAGCTGTTCGGCGGCGGCGGTAGCAGCGACTCCCTGGCGGTCGGGCAGTGCGTCCAGCGCACCGGCAATTCCGCGTCGGTCGTGGACTGTGGCACCGCCGGGTCCGGCGCGTTCAAGATCGTCAAGAAGGTCGCCGACCAGAAGGACTGCCCGAACCCGCAGAACGACGCCCTGACCCAGGGTTCGGACATCTACTGCCTGGAGCCCGTCGCCTGACCGCGGCCGCCCACCATCCGTAAGGTGTGTGATCACCGACACGCCTTACGGAAACTCGCTGGCCGAGTGTCGTACCTGGCCGCCAGGATGAGGGCATGCTGCATGACCTGCTGCCCCATCGTGTCGAGGCTCGGCGCATCCTGCTGGCCACGATCTTCTCAGCGATCGGCCGCGGTCTGACGCTGCCCTTCATGTTCATCTATCTGACGAAGGTGCGGGACATCTCGGCGTTCACCGCCGGGCTCGTCATCGGGTGGATCGCCGTCTGCGCCCTGGTCATCGGCCCGATCGGCGGCTGGGCCGTCGACCGGTGGGGCGCCCGGCGGATCGTGGTCCCGATGCTGCTCGTCGAGGCGGCGGGCGTCTTCGGCATGGGCCTGGTGGACAACGTCGCCCTCGCCTTCACCGCGGCCACGCTGATCGGCCTCGGCGGCGGGATCATCTGGGCCGGCGTCAACGTCATCCTCTCCTCGGTCACCGAGGAACACGAGCGGCAGAAGACGTTCGGTCTGAACTTCACCCTGCTCAACCTGGGCATCGGCGTCGGTTCGGTGATCGCCGGGTCGATCGTCGACATCGGGCGACCCAGCACGTTCCAGCTGATCTACACGCTCGACGCCGTCGCGTACCTGATTCCGTTCCTGAATCTGCTGTTCATGCGCGGGGTCGGGCAACGGCTCGTCCAGCCGGCGGCGACCGGCGACCAGCCCGCCGCCCGGAAAGCCGGCTACCGGGAGGTCTTCTCGCATCGGGGCTTCCGGCGGTTGCTGGCCTTCAGCGTCGTCATGACGATCAGCGGATACGCGCAGATCGAGGTCGGCTTCACCGCGTTCGCCATCGACGTCGCGCACGTCAAGGAACGGGTCGTGGCCCTGGCGTTCACCGCGAACACCCTGGTCATCGTCTTGGCCCAGCTCATCGTCGTCCGCCTCATCCAGGGCCGCAGCCGCACGCGCATCCTCGCCCTCGTCGGCGTGATCATGGGCGCGTCCTGGCTCATCCTCGGCGTCGCCGGGGTCGTCGACGGGCGAAACGCCGTGATCTCCAGCATCGCCGTCATCGCCTGTGCGGCGGTCTTCGCCTTCGGCGAGACGCTCATCTCGCCGGTGAATCCGACGCTGATCAACGCGCTGGCCACCGACGAACTGCGCGGCCGCTTCAACGCCCTGGGCTCGATGGTGTGGAGCATCAGCGGCATCGTCGGCCCGGTGACCGCCGCCCCGCTCATCGCCGGCGGCCACGCCGGGATCTGGGTGGCGTTGACGGTGGGCGGCTGCCTGATCGCCTCGCTGCTGGCTCTCTCGCTCCGCCGCCTGATCACGGCCGAGCAGGACGGCCGCGAACTGCCGTCGGCGGAGACGGTCAGCCGACCGCAGCCGGTCGCCGCCTGATCCTCAACGGCTCTCGGGCCCACGGCACTGGCCGTCCTCGCCTACCATGCTGCGCAGATCACACATCAGTGATCGGCACGCGGGGAGGACAAGTGAAGATCTCGACCACCAGACGAAGGCTTTCCGTCTCCGTCCTTACGACCGTGTCCGCCGTCGCCGGCTGGATGACGGTCACCGCCATACCGGCAGCCGCGCATGCGTACGGCGATCGTGCGCCGCTCACTGCCTGGGTGTACACCGACTCCCGGGATGCGCACAACGGCGTTGACGTGCGCGATGCCAATCTCGGCACCGCGCCTCTCGGCGCCTGGCGCGACGCCGAGGGAAAACATCACCTCTCACGTTCCTACGTCACCTTCGACTTGACCGCGTACGCCGGCAAGAAGATCTCGGCGGCGAACCTGTACTTCGAGGAGCGTTCGGTCGCCGACTGCTCGAAGCGTTCCGTCGAAGTGTGGTCCACGACGGGTGGCGCCGCGACGTGGGCGAACCCGCCGGCAGAGGTTGCCTTGCTGGGCGCCGACCGGGCGGGCGACGGGCTGTGCCCGCGAATCATCGCCACGCCGGCCACCGACCTGGTACGCGAAGCCGTGCTCGCCGGTCGGTCGACGGTGTCGTTCGAGATCCGGGTCGGTGCTGACGTCGAGGGTGACGCCGAATACGGCCGGGCGATTCTGAACAGCGGCAACAGCATCGTCTTGTCGGTCACCTCGAACACGCCTCCCACGGTGGACTCGACCAAATTGTTCAACCGTGGGCGGCCCTGTGCGTCCACGGCACCGGGAAACCCCATCTCGGCCGGCTCCATCGGTTTGTCCGCCATGTTCGCCGACGCAGACAGCCACGACACGAACAATCTGACGGCGGAATGGGCGATCTGGCCGACGGACCAGCCTGACCTGCGGAGGGTGTTCACCGAGCGGGCCCGCAACGGCTACCAGTCGGGTCTCTTCGCGCCGGCCTCGCTGTTCACGTCAGGCCGAAGCTATGCCTGGCAGGCGCGGGTATCGGACGGTTCTGACTTCTCCGACTGGTCCACCACGTGCTACTTCACCGCGGACGGCGAAAGTCCGGCAGCCGAACCGGTCGTCACAAGCGCGGACTTCCCGGAGTCTGAGTGGCTGCCGGGCGGAACGCCTGGCAAGATCACGTTCTCCGCGAACGGGGTCGCCGACGTGGTGGGCTTTCAGTACGACTGGACGGGCTCGTTCGGCGTACCGGTCGGGCAGGTGGACGAGCACGGCACGCCCATCTGGCGTGACCCGTTCGACCTGCCCGGCTACCTGCGGGCCGACGCACCCGGCGGCACCGCCACGCTGACCCTGTCCCCGCCGGGCAACGTCAACGTCCTGCACGTACGCAGCATCGACGGGGCGGGAAACGTCGGTCCGGAGGCCAGGTACACGATCCTCGTGGCGGACACTGCACCCCGCCTGACGGTCGACGGCATGGCGAGTCCGTCCGGCGTCTACGAAGTCGACTACGGCAGCCGGTTGACGGTGCGGTTCACCCCGCACCCGGGCATCTCGCCGATCGTCGAGTACACCTATCGCCTGGACGATCGCGAGTGGACGGTGACGCCCGGACCGGACGGCACCGCCGAGGTCACGATCATCGCGGAGGGTTCTGACGTCGCGGAGCTCGCCGTACGCGGCCGCAGCGCCAACGGCTGGGTGAGCCCTGAATACAAGGTGTTCCTCTGGCTGCTGACCGGGCCCAAGGTGACCGCCACCGTGAACGGAGTCGGCGAGGAGGCTGTGTTCGTCCTCGCGCCTCGGCTTCCCGGAACGGCCGCTTACACCTACCAGTTCGACTATGGCGAGTATGCGACGGTCCCCGCCGGACAAGACGGGACGGCCACGGTGACCTGGACGCCGACGTCAGCCGGATCCCATGTCCTGACGGTGTGGGCGGTCGACGCCGACGGCAATTGGCTCACGTACACCGACCACGCGTTTGACGTCGAATAGGTAACACCCGGCGAAAGATCAGCGCTGGATCAGGGTTCGCGGTCGAATCATGGCCCAAGATTCGACTGGGAACCCTGATCCAGCGCGCAAACGAGCGGGAGCGAAGGCGGGTCAGCGAGCGAGCAGCGCGAGCGCGAGCCGATCGGAAGCGGCGGCGTCCACGGTCACGGGTACGCCCCAGTCCTGCCGAGCCAGGTGGCAGGCGGCGTGTTCCACGTCGGCGTCGCAGGTGGCGGCTTGCGCCACGACCTGCAGTACGCCGGACGCCACATCCGGGTTGACGACGAGTCGCCGGACGAGTGACGTCGTCACGCCGGCTCCTTCGAGCAGCAGGTCGGGTGGGGACGCCGACACCTCCAGCCGGGTGGACGGTCCGTAGGTCTCGTCGAGCTTCTGCCCGGGTGGCGGCGTGAACAGGATTTCCAGTGTGACCTCGCCGGAGCGGATCGGGGTGGCCGGTCGTTCGACGGTGAGGCGGCCGCCGTCCACGAGCGAGTCCACGGCGCCCGGCGCCAGCCGGACGAGCCGGTGGGCGGCGGACTCGACCACGAGGACGGCACCGTCGGCGGTCACGACGACGTCGCTGGGTTCGGCCAATCCGGCTTCCACCGTGGAGATCTGACCGGCGGCGTACCGGCGGATCGCCCCGTTGTAGGTGTCCGCGATCAGGACCGAGCCGTCGGGCAGCGCGCAGACGCCGAGCGGGTGCTGGAGGAGCGCAGTGTCGGCCGGGCCGTCCACGTGCCCGAAGTCGAAGAGCCCTTGGCCGGCGGCGGTGTGCAGATCGTCGTCCTCGACGTACCGCAGCGCGCTGGTCTCGGAGTCCACGAACCACAGGCGCTTGCCGTCCGCCGAGACCGACAGGCCCGAGGGCTGCGACAGCCATGCCTGCTCCAGGTCGCCGTCGCGCAAGGCCTCCACTGTGGTCCCGGCATAGGCCCCGGCGGTACGCCGAATGGGGTCGAACCACCAGAGCTGGTGAATACCCGCCATCGCGATGACGACGCGACCGTCGTAGTACGCAACGTCCCACGGGGACGACAGGTCGACGCTGACCGCGTCGTGCGGGTGGAAGTCCACCGTCGACCGCCACTGCCGCCCGGTGCCGGCGATCGTCGTGACCTCTCCCGTCTCCAGGCGTACGCCCCGGAGCAGGTGGTTGACGGTGTCGGCGACGACGACGTCATAGCCGACCTGGTCGGCGACCTTCGTCGGGAGCAGGCACAGACCCTGCGGCTCGGAGAAGCTGGCCGTCGCGGGACCACCGTCGGCGCGGCCACGCGTACCGGAGCCGATCCGGCGGATTACCGTCTCGCCGTCTGCCGCGAGTTCGACCAGCGAGTGACGGGCGGAGTCGCTGACGAGCAGGCTGCCGCCGGGCAACGCGAGCGCCTTGCCGGGGAACCGCAGCGCGGTCTTACTGGGCAGCGGCGCCACGTAGGGCCCGTCGCCCCGGTGCAGCGTCCCCTTGGCGTCGTGCTCGGCGACGATCTGCTCGATCAGGCGCGTCAGGCCCTCCGCGTGCCCTTCGCCGGCCATGCTGGCGACCAGGTAACCCTCGGGGTCGACGACGCTCAGCGTCGGCCACGCCTTGGCCGTGTACTGCTGCCACATCTCCAGCTGCGGGTCGTCCAGCACCGGGTGCTCGACGCCGTAGCGCTCGACCGCCGCCGCCAACGCGTCGGGATCCTTCTCGTGCTCGAACTTCGGCGAGTGGACCCCGACGATCGTCAGGACGTCGGCGTACTTCTGCTCGAGCGGGCGCAGCTCGTCCAGGACATGTAGGCAGTTGATGCAGCAAAACGTCCAGAAGTCCAGAATGACGATCTTGCCTCGCAGGTCGGCGAGCCTCAGCTCCTTGCCGCCCGTGTTCAACCAGCCTCGACCACGTAACTCCGGTGCCCTCACTCGCATCCGACAATCCTGCCGCATGCTGACCTTGGGCGGCGAGACGACCCGATCACACCGCCGGACGGAGGTCGACCCCCGCTGACTCCAGCGCCGTGCGTACCCGCTGAGCGAGCGTGACCGCCCCGGGGGTGTCACCGTGCACGCAGATCGAGTCGACGTTGTGCGGGACGACCGTGCCGTCGAGCGCGATGACCCGCTGGTCCACGGCCATGAGCAACGCGCGGGCCACGACCTCCTCGATGTCGCCGATCACCGCGCCCGGCTTGCCGCGCGGGAGCAGCGTGCCGTCCGCGCGATAGGCGCGGTCCGCGAACCCTTCGAAGACGACTTGTACGCCGGAGTCGGCGGCCTCGGTCGACAAGAGTGATTCGGGCGCGCACAGCAAGGGCAGGCCGATCGCGAGGGTGGCTTCGACGATCGCCGGAACGTGATCGATCGCGTGATACAGGGCGCCGTGCGGTTTGACGTACCGGACTCGCGCGCCCTCACTGGCCGCCAGCGCCTGGAGGGCGCCGACTTGATAGATCAGCTCGTCCCGGAGCTGCGGCAACTCATACTCGATCTTGCGGCGGCCGAACCCGGCCAGATCCCGGTAGCCGACCTGCGCCCCGATGGCGACGTCGTGTTCGGCTGCGCCCGCGCAGACCCGGCGCATGATCCCGGCGTCGCCCGCATGGAAGCCGCAGGCCACGTTCGC
>JABFYB010000213.1 GCA_013361475.1 Hamadaea sp. | reverse complement strand
CCGCTCTGCACGTACGCCATCCTCCACGGGGTCCACAGCCGTTCGAGCCCGTCCGGCTCCCCCATCTGTTCCACGTGGACAGCCTATAAGCTCAGCGAACCTGAGCGTTGGCGTAGTACGCCGCCAGCGCCGGGTCCAGCGCCGGAACATCCTGCGGTACGCCGCCCGCCCGCAGCGACACGGTGGCCGACACCCCCGCCGCGACGCTCATCCGGGCCGCGACGGGGGATGTGTCGGTGGTTCCCCCGTCCCGGACGAACCGGCAGAACTCCGCCATGATGAGCGGATCGGCCCCACCGTGGAGCTGGGTCGCGCCCGGGATGTCGTAGACGGCGTCCGCGTCCGCGCGGTAGCCGGAGCGCTTGGAGTTCCACACCTTCACCACGCCGCCCGGGCCGTCGCCGAAGTTCTCCAGCCGGCCGGCGTCGCCGATCACGGTGTAGTTGCGCCAGTAGTCCGGCGTGAAATGACACTGCTGGTACGCCGCCAGCACCCCGTTGTCCAGCACCATGTTCACCAGCGACACGTCTTCGACGTCGATCTCGTGGTGCAGCCCGGACTGGGCCAGCGGCGGCCAGTGCTTCTCCGGGGCGTACCAGTCGTCGTGCTTCGGCTCGTCCGGCCCGAGACGGTCGGTCACCCGGTTGTAGACGCGCAGGTCGCCGAAAGCGCTCACGCGCTGGGCGTACCCGTTCGCCAGCCAGTGCAGCACGTCGATGTCGTGGGCCGCCTTCTGGAGCAGCAGGGAGGTCGTGTTGGCCCGCTGAGCGTGCCAGTCCTTGAAGTAGAAGTCGCCGCCGTGGCCGACGAAATGCCGGACCCAGACGGTCTGGACGGCGCCGATCTCCCCACGGGCGATGATGTCGCGCATCAGCCGGACCACGCCCATGTGCCGCATGTTGTGGCCGACGTAGAGCCGGGTGCCGGTGCGGTGGGCCGTCGCGAGGATCGCGTCGCACTCCTCGACCGTGATGCCCAGTGGCTTCTCCACGTACGCGGCCTTGCCCGCCTCGAGCACGTCGGTGGCTACGCGGAGGTGGGTGTGGTCGGGCGTCATGACGACGATGCCGTCGATGTCGGACCGGTCGAGCAGCGTGCGGTAGTCCGCGACGGTGTCGACCCCGTCGATCAGCGAAGCGGCCGTCGCCAAGGCGGCGGGGTCGGTGTCCGCGACCGCCACCACCCGGGACCCCGAGTCCGGGTGATGCGCGGCGGTCGCGAGACTCTTCCGCAG
Organism: Hamadaea sp.; assembly: GCA_013361475.1. Taxonomy (GTDB): domain Bacteria; phylum Actinomycetota; class Actinomycetes; order Mycobacteriales; family Micromonosporaceae; genus Hamadaea. Next base: position 6,672 of record JABFYB010000213.1, on the reverse strand, counting down.
GCCGAATCCGATGACTCCCAGCCGAACGTCTTCCATCCGGCCAAGATCACACACGGACCCGGAGCTAGTCAACCGGGGTGGCGGTGGGCGCGGTGTTGACCCGCGACCGGACGAACTCCTCCACGTGCAGGACGGCGTCCTGGATCGGTACCCCGTTGCGCTGGGACCCGTCGCGGTAGCGGAACGAGACGGTGCCGTCGGCGACGTCCTGGTCTCCCGCGATCACCATGAACGGGATCTTCTGCCCCTGCGCGTTGCGGATCTTCTTCTGCATCCGGTCGTCCGACGCGTCGACCTCGGCCCGCAGGCCGCGCGCCTTCAGCTTCGTCACGAAGTCGTGCAGGTACGCGACGTGGTCCGGACCGTCGCCCGCGTCGCCGGGGAGGCTCTCGGCCGAGCCGCCAGGAGTGCGGTCTGTCCGGATCGGGATGCCGATCACCTGCACGGGGGCGAGCCACGCCGGGAACGCGCCCGCGTAGTGCTCGGTGAGGACGCCGAAGAAGCGCTCGATCGAACCGAACAACGCGCGGTGGATCATCACCGGGCGCTGGCGGGTACCGTCGGCGGCCTGGTACTCCAACCCGAACCGGGCCGGCTGGTTGAAGTCGACCTGGATCGTCGACATCTGCCAGGTACGCCCGATGGCGTCGCGCGCCTGCACGCTGATCTTCGGCCCGTAGAACGCCGCGCCGCCCGGGTCCGGCACCAGCTCGAGGCCGGAGCTGCGGGCCGCGGTCTCCAGCGCCGCCGTGGCCTCCGCCCAGTCCTCGTCGGCCCCGATGAACTTCGGCGAGTCGTCCCGAGTGGACAGTTCCAGGTAGAAGTCGTCGAGGCCGTAGTCACGCAGCAGGTTGAGGACGAAGTCCAGCAGCGCCGTCAGCTCGCCCGGCATCTGCTCCTTGGTGCAGTAGATGTGCGAGTCGTCCTGCGTCAGGCCGCGTACCCGGGTCAGGCCGTGTACCACACCGGACTTCTCGTAGCGGTACACCGTGCCGAACTCGAAGAAGCGCAGCGGCAGTTCCCGGTAGGACCGCCCGCGCGCCGAGAAGATCAGGTTGTGCATCGGGCAGTTCATGGCCTTGAGGTAGTACTCGGCGCCTTCGAGCTGCATCGGGGGGAACATGGTGTCCGCGTAGTACGGCAGGTGGCCGGAGGTCTCGAACAGCTGCGCCTTGGTGATGTGCGGCGTGTTCACGAACTCGTAGCCGGCCTCCTCGTGGCGCTGCCGCGAGTAGGCCTCCATCTCGCGGCGGATGATGCCGCCCTTCGGGTGGAAGACCGCCAGGCCCGACCCGATCTCGTCCGGGAAGGAGAACAGGTCGAGGTCCGCGCCGATCTTGCGGTGGTCGCGCTTGGCCGCCTCCTCCAAGAACGACAGGTACGCCTTCAGCGCGTCCCGCGTCGGCCAGGCGGTGCCGTAGATCCGCTGCAGCTGCGGGTTCTTCTCGTCGCCCCGCCAGTACGCCGCCGCACTGCGCATGATCTTGAACGCGGCGATCAGCCGGGTGCTGGGCAGGTGCGGACCCCGGCACAGGTCGCCCCAGCACCGGTCGCCCGACTTGGGGTCGAAGTTCTCGTAGATCGTCAGCTCGCCGCCGCCGACCTCCATCACGTCGGGGTCCACATCGCCCTTGACGTCCACGAGTTCGAGCTTGAACGGCTCGTCCTTGAGCTCCGACTTGGCCTGCTCGAGGGAGTCGAACCGGCGGCGCTTGAAGGTCTGGCCCTGCTTGATGATCTCCTGCGCCCGAGCCTCGATCTTGGCCAGGTCCTCCGGGTGGAACGGCTTGGGCACCTGGAAGTCGTAGTAGAAGCCGTTCTCGATGGGCGGGCCGATGCCGAGCTTGGCCTCGGGGAAGACGTCCTGAACGGCCTGGGCGACGACGTGGGCGGTGGAGTGCCGCAGCACGTTCAGGCCATCCGGCGAGTCGATCGGGACCGCCTGCACCTCGACGTCGGTCGCCGGGGTCCAGTCGAGGTCCCGCAGGGTGCCCTCGGGGTCGCGGACGACGACGATCGCCTTCGGGCCGTGGGCCGGCAGTCCGGCGGCGGCCACCGCGGCGGCGGCCGTCGTCCCGGCGGCCACGGTGACGACGGCGTCTCCGCTGGGGCCTGCGGCGGGTGCGGGCGCTGCGCTCACGGTGTGCTCCTCGAGTAGGTGCGGATGCTTGTCAGAGGCGGACATTCCGGCCTGGGTCATGCTATCGCCACGTCCTCTCGGCGCCCGGCGCCGCCCCGGCCGCCGGCGTCACCGCCAGTGAGGTGCACCACCTTCGGGCCCTGCTGACAGGTTGCTCACAGGTTGCTGAGTCAAGGTCGATGACATGGAGGACACGACTCGCCGCCCCCAGCTGAGCCGTCGGCGTCTGATGGGCATCCTCGCCGGAGGCATCGCCGCGTCCGCGGTCGGCGGAGTCGGCATCTTCACCGCCCAGTCCGGAGGCAACGCCGCCGGCCCGTCCCCCGCCCCCGCCACGACCTCCTCCTCGGCCACCGCGTCCGGCTCGTCCCCGGCCGTCTCGGCGAAGGTCGTCGATCCCGTCGTCCGCGTCCAGACCGACGAGGACACCTGGTACGCCTGGCAGTGGGTGAATCTGACGACCGGCGAGACCTATGGATCGGCCAACGCCGCAACGCAGACGAACAACACCGAGTCGATGATCAAGGCGTGGATCGGCGCCGACTACCTCGCCGGGATCGAGGCGTCCGGGCAGACGCTCAGCGACGCCGACAAGACGCTGATCACCAAGATGATCAAGCAGTCCGACAACGCCGCCGCTCAGACGCTGTACCTGCGCCGGGGCGGGGACGAGGTGATCCAGCGGGCGATCGACGAATGCGGGCTCACCGGCACCACGATCACCGAGACCTGGTGGTCCAAGACCCAGATCACCGCGCTCGACGCAACCAGGATGATGCGCGAGATCCTGCGCCGGGCCGAGACGTCCGAGCCGGTGCGGTGGCTCGTCGACGACCTGATGCGCAACGTCGCCGACGACAACGCGTTCGGCATCGCCCAGGTGCTGGCCGAGACCGATCCGCAGGCCGACCCGGCGGTGAAGAACGGCTGGACCGACCATGCCGCCACCGGCCTCTGGAACCTGAACTGCCTGGCCGAGTGGGCCTCGACCGGCACCGGCGACCGGATCGTCCTGGCGATCCTGACCCGATACCCGCTCGACTACGGCCAGGCGTACGGGGAGAAGGTGTGCCGTGAGGTCACCAGCCAGCTGCTCGCGCAGTTGACGGGCGACCTGTAGGCCTATCGCTGCCGGGGGACGGCCGCCGGGACCGGCTTGAGCCAGTAGTGGAACGCACCCGGGCCGTCGGTGCCGTGATAGCGGCGGGCCGGTTCGTGGCGCACCACCTCGAAGCCCGATTCGGCGTAGATCTTCAGCATCATCTCGTTGTCGAGGACCAGCGGGTGCATCTCGTCCGGCTGGAAGTGCATGTCGAAGGAGAGGAACGCCTCCCCGCCGTCCTTCAGGTAGCCGCGGATGTTGCGGATCGACTGGGCGATGTCGTAGCCGTGGTCGAGCGCGTTGATCGAGACCACCAGGTCGGCTCGGCCCGCCAGCTCAGGGACGAACTCCTCGCCCGGCACCGAGTAGACCTCCTGGGCCCGGTCGAGGTCGCACCATTCGACCTCGGCCCGGAATCGGTCGGCCAGCGGCTCCAGGACGAGCACCTCGGCTCCCTGGAACCACAGTGACCGCAAGCGTGAACCCGCCCCGACGTCGAGGATCGTCTTGCCCGCCCAACCTTCAGGGCTGAAGCCGGCCGCGCGCCAGTCGGTGTCGACCGCCGCCTGCCAGACCTCGTCCTGGCCGCGGAACCCGGCGTTTCCCTTGTGGAAGCTCAACTCGCCCGACTGCGCGGCGCCCTGCCAGGCATCCCGGTCGATCGTCGAGCGCAGCGGCGCCGCGGAACTGGCCCGAACAGATAGGGCCTTCTCGATTCGCTCTAGTCGCTCGTTGATCTCTCGTAGTTGCTCCGACTGCCGCCGAGCCACGGCGCGCACCAGGTCGTCGCCGCGGAAACGCTTCAGGACATCGATGAAGCTCATTGGGGCACCCGTCTTCCGGACTGAGGGACGTCGCGAAATTACCAGGTTCTCCGCGTCCGGGCGAGGGCGTGAATCGAGGGCGCCGGAATCCGGCAGGTAGGGTCGCGCCATGATCTGGTGGGTCCTGCTGGCCGTCGTCCTCGTCGCCGTCGTCGTGATCGTCACGCGGGCGAGGACGCAACCACGTCGGCCCGCGAAGCCGGGTCGAGCGCCGAAGCCGAGCCGTGGTCCGAAACCCGCCCCGCCGCAGCGTCCAGCCACCCCGGTCGCGGGGCCGCAACCGGGCGAAATCTGGTGGGCCGACGTCCCCTACGAGGACGGCAGCGGGCACAAGGTGCGGCCCTGTCTGGTACTCCGTGGCGACAACCGGCACCGTGAAGTCCTCAAGATCACCAGTCAGGACCAGTCGGACCGCAACGACCACGTCGTCATTCCCACGCGTACTTGGGATCCGGGCGCCGACCACGACAGCTGGCTGGATCTGACCGGCCCGATCCGGGTGCCGCTGGGCGGCTTCCAGGACCGGGCCGGGACGCTCGACGCGAAGATCTGGCAGAAGGTACGCCGCCTACACGGCGTGTGAGTAGGCCTCGATCTCGGCCAGCAGCGCGGACTTGTCCGCCTCCGACGCGAACGACTGGCGTACCGCCGCCCGCGCCAGGTCGGCGACGCCGCGCTCGTCCAGTCCGAGCAGCTCGGCGGCGACGGCGTACTCCTTGTTGAGCCAGGTGGAGAACATCGGCGGGTCGTCGGTGTTGATGCTCAGCTGGACGCCGGCCGCGACGAGCTGCGGCAACGGGTGCTCCTCGAGCGAGGCCACCGCCCGGGTGCAGACGTTCGACGTCGGGCAGACCTCGAGCGGAATTCCGTGCTCGGCCAGGTACGCCACCAGCTCCGGGTCCTGCACCGCGCGGATGCCGTGCCCGATGCGCTCCGCGCCGAGGTCGTGAATGGCGTCCCACATGCTCTGAGCGTCACTCGTCTCCCCCGCGTGTGGAACCGAGTGGAGTCCGGCCGCGCGGGCGGCGTCGAAGTACGGCTTGAACTGCGGCCGGGGCACGCCGATCTCCGGCCCGCCGAGGCCGAAACTGATCAGCCCGTCCGGCCGCTGGTCGAGGGCGATCCGCAGGGTGTTCTCGGCCGCCTCCAGGCCGGCCTCGCCGGGGATGTCGAACACCCAGCGCAGCTGGAGACCGAGGTCCCGGGCGGCGGTCACCCGGACGTCCTCGATCGCCTCGCAGAACGCCTCGGCGGGGATCCCCCGGCGGACGCTCGACCAGGGAGTGACGGTCAGCTCGGCGTACCGGACGTTCTGGCCGGCCAGGTCGGCGGCGATCCCGGCGGTCAGCGTACGCACGTCCTCGGCGTCGCGGATCAGGTCGACGACGCTCAGGTAGACCTGTACGAAGTGGGCGAAGTCGGTGAACGTGAAGTACTCGGCGAGTTTGTCGGCGTCGGCCGGCACCGGTGAGGTGCCCTCGTGCCGGGCGGCCAGCGCCGCCACGGTCTGCGGCGACGCGGATCCGACATGGTGCACGTGCAGCTCGGCCTTGGGCAGACCGGCGATGAACTCCTGCATCGAGTGATCATAGGCGCCGGCGATCGGGCTCAGGCCTTATGGGCCACCAGGAAGATCCGGCGGAACGGGAAGGCCACGACCTCCTGCCGCACCGGGTACGCCTTCGCGAGCCGGTCCTGCAACTGCTCCCGGAACCGAGCCCAGTCCGCCGGCCGATCGGCGAGCGACGCCTTGACCGGTCGCAGCGCGGTGCCCTCCATCCAGGCCAGCACCGGATGCGGCGCGTCGGGCCGGACCGGCAGGAGATGCAGGTACGTCGTCTCCCACGCGTCGACGTCGCAGCCCGCCGCCAGCAGGTCACCGGCGTACTCGGCGGGTTCCCACACCGCGCCGCCGTCGCGGAGGCCGTCGATCCGGCCGGCCCATTCCGGGCTGGCCGAGAGCTCCCGGAGGAGCTGATGCGACGGCGCTTCGAAGTTGCCCGGCACCTGGAAGGCCAGCCACGTCCCCGTACGCACCGCCCCGGCCCACGAGCGCAGCAGGTCGCGATGGCCGGGCACCCATTGCAGGACGGCGTTGCCGACGATCAGGTCCACGTCCTCCGGCGGCGTCCAGGTGCGTACGTCGCCGACGGCAAAGCCGACCTTCCCCGAGCGCGCCTCCGGCCGGGCCGCCGCGGACTCGATCATCTCGGCGGACGAGTCGAGACCCTCGATCCGGGCCCTCGGCCAGCGTTGCGACAAGGTCACGGTCAAGTTGCCAGGACCGCAGCCAAGGTCCACGATGTGCGCAGGTGCGTGACTCCCAACACGCGCCAGAAGATCATAAAATGGGCGAGATCGTTCGTCCCGGTACAACTGATACACCTGGGGGTCCCACATTGTGCACGCTCCCACGCAGCATGTAGAAAACCGTACGTCCGTCTTGTTTAACGATAACCGAGGTCACGGCAGGCTCACGACTGGGTTTCCGAATCGTTACGAAGCCCGCTACGCCCCGGCTCTAGACGTAAACCGACGGTAAGGGATTGCATGATCCGATCAGGTCGTGCAAGAACCCAGCAGGGTGAGAAGGAGATGTCCATGGC
>JABFYB010000618.1 GCA_013361475.1 Hamadaea sp. | reverse complement strand
CGAGATGGTCGGCACGATGGCCCAGCTACGGCTGCAGTTGATGCACTCCACTCCGGCCGTCCGGGGCCGGGCGTTGCAGGTGCAGCTCGACTCTCAGCTGGAGATCGCCGCTCACCTGCATCGGGCGTACGCCGACGAGCTGAACCTGGTGGAGGCGGCCGCGACCGTCGGGGCGTTCATCGGCGCGGTGTCGGCGGCGTTGCAGATGCTCCTCGACGAACCGGGCGCGCTCGACGATCCAGCGAAGATGCAGCGCCGGATGTGGGCGGCGGTGGAGAAGGCACTGCTGACTACAGCAAAGCCTTGACGTCCTGCGCGACGAACCGCATGAACCCCTCGGGATCGGGGTCGTCCGGCGTCGGCTGCAGGACGATCGTGGTCGCTCCGGCCTCCGCCCAGCGGCGTACGCCCGCCGCGACCGTTGCCGCGTCGCCGAGGACGGCCACGTCGTCGAGGGAGTCGTACCCCCAGCGGATCCGTTCGGCCTCCAGGCGTACCGCCGCGTCCGGTCCGGTCGCCGCGTGCAGATAGACCACCACCGGCTGGTCGTCGGCGCCGATCAGGTCCCGGGCTTCCCGCGTACGCGTGGGGGTGGTCCCGCCGGTGAGGATGGTGCCGGCGGCGTCCGAACCGGACAGTCGCAGCGTCCGCGGTCCGACCGCGCCGACGAAGATCGGGGCGTCCGCCGGCGGCCACACGAGGGTGACCTCGTCCAGGTGCACGTAGCGCCCGTGGGTCGTGACGGTCTCCCCGCGTAGCAACGCTTTCAGCGCGTCGAGGTACTCCCGGAGCAACGTGACGGGCGAGTCCACCTTCGCGCCGACCTGAGCCATCCAGTCCTGCACCCCGTGCCCGATCCCGACCTGTACGCGCCCCGGGAACAGCCGGTGCAGCGTCGCGATCTCCATCGCGGTGATCGCGACGTTGCGCAGGGGCACCGGCAGGAGCCCGACACCGACCTTCAGCCGGGAGGTCCAGGCCAGCGCGGCCGACGCCGTCGCGATGCCGCTCTCCCAGAAGCAGTCCTCCCACAGCCACAGCTCGTCCAGGCCGGCCTGGTCGGCGGCTTCGGCCACCGGGCGGAGCCGCTCGGGTGCCCACTGGGGAAGGAAGACCGCGCCGAGTTTGATCACGCCCGCACCCTACTCCGGCAGATCAGGGATATGCAGCCGTCGGAGAGCCTCCGAGGCACGCGTATCCCTGATCTGCCGGAAACTAGTGAGCGGTGGGGCGGAGGAGGACGACGACGGCCACCGCGACTCCGGCGAGGATCACCGCGCTCAGCCCGGCGGCCAGGTGCATACCGGTGACGAAGGCCGCCCGCGCGGCGGCGATCACGGAGCCGTCACCGCCGAGGATCGCGTCGGCCAGGGTCTCCCCGGCGGCCGGCGGGGTCGACGAGCGGTAGATCGCGGTCGCCAGGCTGCCGAGCAGGGCGATCCCGAGGGCGAACCCGAATTCGCCACTGGTCTCGTTGAGCGCCGCCGCCGAGCCGGCCTTCGCCGGTGGGGCGTTGCCGACGACGAGGTCGGTGCCGAGTGTGACGAACGGTCCCGCGCCCAGGTTCGTCAGCGCGAACCCCGTCGCCACCAGGGCAGGGGCGGAGTGCGCCGGGACCTGCGTCAGGACGAGCAGCCCCACGACCGAGAGTCCGATGCCCCCGCCGATCAGGTACGCCGGCCGGAAGCGGCGGGCCAGCAACGGCGAGACCAGGAACGCGATCCCGGAGGCCGCCACGCCCGGCAGCATCCACAGCCCGGCCCGCAACGGGGAGAGCCCGCCGACGAGCTGCAGGTGCTGCGAGATGAACATCATCAGCGCGCCCATCAGCATCGTCCCGGCGAACATGCAGCCCAGCGCGGTGCTGAACGCACGATTGGCGAAGAGCCGCAGATCCAGGAGCGGGTCGTCGAGTCGCTGCTGTCGGCGTACGAAAATGATGCCGAAGAACAACCCACCGGCCAGCGCGAGAAACGGGACCGGTTCGGCGCCCACGCGCGCCAGTTCCTTGAGCCCGTAGACGATCGGCAGGATCGCGGCGAGCGAGAGGGCCACGCTGAGGAAGTCGAGCCGGCCCGCGTGCTCGTCGCGGTGCTCCGGCAGGATCAGCGGCCCGAGGATCATCAGCAGCAGCATCGCCGGTACGCCCAGCAGGAAGACCGAACCCCACCAGAAGTTCTCCAGCAGTACGCCGCCGACGACCGGCCCGACGGCCGCCCCGCCCATGAAGCAGACCAGCCACAGCCCGATCGCCAGGCCGCGCTGCTTCGGATCGCGGAACATCGCCGTGATCAGGGCGAGGGCGCAGGGCGCGAGGGTCGAGCCGGCCACGCCGAGGAGCGCCCGGGAGGCGATCAGGCTCAGCGGACTGGCGGAGAACGCGGCCAGCACCGAGGCGAGGCCGAAGGCGGCCGAGCCGATTAGGAGCAGCTTGCGCCGTCCGATGCGGTCGCCGAGCGTACCCATGGTGATCATGAAGCCGGAGAGCATGAACCCGTAGATGTCCATGATCCAGAGCTGCTGAGCGCTGGTGGCGTCGAGCGCCTCCGAGATGTGCGGCAGGGCCAGCAACATGACGAAGACGTCGATGGAGACCAGCAACGTCGGCAGCGCGAGTACGCCGAGACCGGCCCATTCGCGCCAGCCGGCTCGCTGCGTCACCTCGTGCATTGTCTTTCCCCTCTCGTGAACGGTTCACGAGCGGGTCGGAGCCGAGGCCCCGTTCTCTACACGGCTACTTGCCCAACGCGGCGGCTTTTTCGGCCCGGCGTGCGAAGACCTCGTCCTTGCGCTGCTCCATCTCCTTGAGCACCGCCTTGCGCTGGCGGCTGCCGAGCCGGTCGATGTAGAGCTTGCCGTTGAGGTGATCGGTCTCGTGCTGCAGACAGCGGGCGAAGTAGCCGAAGCCCTCGATGACCAGCGGGTTGCCGTCCTTGTCCTGACCACGCACGATCGCGTGATCCGGGCGCGACACGGGAGCGTACGGCCCGGGGACCGACAGGCAGCCCTCGTCGTGCTCGACCAACCGGCGCTCGGCCGGGGGCAGCTCGTCCAGCACCGGATTGCAGATGTGCCCGACGTGGCGTACGCCGTCGTCGTCGGGGCAGTCGTAGACGAACAGCCGCAGATCCACGTCGACCTGGTTGGCCGCCAGGCCGACCCCCTGCGCGACGAGCTGTGTGGCGAACATGTCGTCGATGAGCCGGGCCAGCTCAGGCGAGCCGAACTCGGTCACCTCTTGACACGGCCGATGCAGGATGTCCGCGCCGACGACGGTGACCCGGCGCGCCGAGCCCCGTTCCGCCTCCGGCGGCAGCTCCGGATACTCGTCCACCGGCTGGCCGAGTACGCGTACGCGGCGGTCGACGGGCTGCTCGGCCATCGGATCCCCTTCCTGGACGGACTCACTGCAACGTAGCAGCTGTAAGGTCAAGATCATGGAGCCCCCGCGTACCGGTCAGATCATCCTGCTCAACGGCACGTCGAGCGCCGGCAAGACGAGCATCGCCCGGGAGCTGCTTCCGCTGCTCGACCGGCCTTACTACTTCATGCCGGTCGACGCCCTGAACTCGATGCGCCATCAGCGCCCGATGAGCCCGGACGAGCTGGAGGCGACGCTGCAGCGGCTGGCCGCGGGCTACCACCGGGCGGCGGCCGGGATGGCCGAAGGCGGCAACGACGTGGTGCTGGACCATGTCCTCCGGAAGCCGTCGTGGCTGCGGGAGTGCGTGGAGCTGTTCCCGGCCGACGTCGTGTTCGTTAAGGTCCACTGCCCGCTGCCGGAGCTGCAACGACGCGAGGCGGCTCGGGGCGACCGCCCGATCGGCAAGGCGGAGTCGCACTACCCGCTGGTGCATCGCGACGCCGTGTACGACGTCGAGGTCGACACCAGCGAGCTGAGCCCGCGCGACTGCGCCGAGCGGATCAAGTCCTTCGTGGACGCTCCGAGCGACGAGCGCGCCTTCGCCCGCCTCGCCGCGCGCTGGGCTGCCGCGTCCTCGCCCGCCCTGGCGTGATCATCGCGTCAGCCATGCTGTTTCAACGGACATTCCGCCGCGTGAAACGACATGGCTGACGCAATGATCACGGACGCTCAGGGTGACAGTCAGGCGCCGAACCGGCGCTGGCGGCGGGCGTACGACCGCAGGGCCCGCAGGAAGTCGATGTAGCGGAAGCCGGGCCAGTACACGTCGCAGAAGTACAGCTCGGAGTAGGCCGCCTGCCAGATCAGGAAGCCGGAGAGCCGGATCTCGCCGCTGGTCCGGATGACGAGGTCGGGATCGGGCAGGCCGCTCGTGTAGAGGTGGGCGGCGATGTCCTCCGGGCTGATCCGCTCGGCGAGTTCCTCGGGGGTCACCCCGAGCCGCGCCTGCACGTCGATCAGCGACCGGACGGCGTCGACGATCTCCTCCCGGCCGTCGTAGCCGATCGCGATCGTGAGGTCGAACGGCGCGTCCCGGTCCCGGGTCTCGTCGACCGCCCGCTTCAGTGCGGCGCGGGTCGACTCGGGGACGTCGTCCAGGCGGCCGGCGACATGCAGCCGCCACTGGCCCTCCGGGTGGCGCAGCCGCTCGGCGACGACCTCCTCGATCATGCGCATCAGGTGGGCGACCTCGTCGGAGTCGCGCTTACGCAGATTGTCACCGGAGCAGACGTAGACCGTGACGGCCGGAATGCCGAGTCCGGCACACCAGTCCAGCACCTCGTCCACGTGCTCCGCGCCGTAGCGGTGGCCGATGTTGGGGTTCTCGAACCCCTGCTGCCGGGCCCAGCGGCGGTTGCCGTCCATCACGATCGCGACGTGCCGGGGGAGTTGCTCAGGACGCAGGCGGGAGCGCAGGCGCTGGGCGTACAGCCGATAGATCACGTCGAGAACCTATCGGCTTGCCAGGGCATGCTCAACTGTTCTATAACAGTGGCATGAGTTCTATAACAGTCGCGGCGAACCGCTCCGGGCAGGCGCTCGGGCGGTTCGGCGAATACGGCGGGCGGTACGTGCCGGAGTCCCTCATCCCCGCCTGCCAGGCGGTCGCCGACGCGTTCGCCCAGGCGTGGGCCGATCCCGGGTTCCGGGGCAGCCTCAACGCACTGCTGTCGGCGTACGCCGGACGCCCGACGCCGCTGACGCCGGCCCTGCGGCTGTCGGCCGATCTCGGGGTGACCGTGCTGCTCAAGCGGGAGGACTTGACGCATACCGGGTCGCACAAGATCAACAACGTCCTCGGGCAGGCATTGCTGGCCCGCCGCATGGGGCGTACGCGCCTCATCGCGGAGACCGGAGCAGGCATGCACGGCGTCGCGACCGCCACCGCCGGTGCGTTGCTGGGCCTGCCGGTGAAGGTGTTCATGGGCGAACGGGATATCGAACGCCAGGCGCACAACGTCTTCCGGATGCGGCTGCTGGGCGCCGAAGTCGTGCCGGTCACCACCGGCAGCCGTACGCTCAAGGACGCGACCAGCGAGGCGATGCGCCACTGGGTCTCCGACGCCGACGAGGCGTACTACTGCGTCGGTTCGGTCATCGGACCGCATCCCTACCCGACGATGGTCCGCGAGTTCCAGCGTGTCATCGGGGACGAGGCCCGGCGGCAGTGCGCGGCCGAGCTGTCCAGCGCGGTGCCCGATCACGTCGTCGCCTGCGTCGGCGGGGGCAGCAACGCCGCGGGCACCTTCGCGGGGTTCGTCGACACGCCGGCCCAGCTCATCGGAGTGGAGGCCGAAGGCGGTTCCGGCGCGTCGCACGGGGAGATCGGCGTCCTGCACGGTTTCCAGTCCCTGTTCCTCCAGGACGAGCACGGGCAGATCAAGGAGGCGCACTCGATCGCGGCCGGGCTGGACTACCCCGGCGTCGGGCCGGAGCACGCGTACCTGCGTGATCTCGGCCGCGCCAAGTATGTGACCGTCTCGGACGAGGAGGCGATCGCGGCCGCCGTCCGCCTGGCTCGGGCGGAAGGCGTACTGCCGGCCATCGAGTCGGCGCACGCGCTCGCCTGGGTCGTCCGCGCCGCCGGTACGCCTGACCTGCCCAGCGGCTCGACCGTGCTCGTGACGCTCTCCGGCCGGGGCGACAAGGACATCGCCACGCTGATCGCGGAGGCGGAGCTGTGACGAAGCTGCTGATGCCCTACCTCACCGGCGGCGTCGTGCCGGGCTGGACGGCGTACCTGCGGGCGTTCGAGGACGCCGGGGCCGACCTGATCGAGGTCGGGCTGCCGTTCTCCGACCCCACAGTGGACGGTCCGACGATCCAGGAGGCCTCGGACGCCGCGCTCGCCCGGGGCGCGACCCCCGCCTCGATCCTCGAAGACCTCGCTCAAGCACACAAAAGCGTGCCGGTCATCGCCAGCACCTACGCCAATCTCGCCCTCCGGCCGGGGTTCGGCGAAGCGCTGACGGCGGCCGGGGTCACCGGCTTGATCGTGCCCGATCTGCCGCTCGACGAGCTCGACCAGCTGACCGCGCCCGGCATCGCCGTCAGCCTGCTCGCCTCCCCCGCCACCCCGGACGACCGGCTGGCCGAGATCGGCCGTCGCAGTCAGGGCTTCGTCTACGCCGTCTCGATCATGGGCACCACCGGCGAACGCGACCGCCTCGCCCCGTCGGCGGTGACGCTCGCGGCCCGGGTCAAGCAGGTCACCGACCTGCCCGTCCTGATCGGCTTCGGCATCTCCAGCCCGGAGCAGGCAGCCGAGGCGGCCGAGGTCGCCGACGGGGTGATCGTCGGAGCTGCCGTCATGCGGCGGATCCTCGACGGCGCCAGTCCCTCCGCCGTCGGCACGTTCGTTCGTTCGCTGCGCGCCGCCCTCATGGTTTGATCGTTGCGTCAGCCATGCTGTTTCAGCGGACATTCTGCCGCGCGAAGCGACATGGCTGACGCAATGATCACGGGAAGGAGGGGGCGGCATGGCGCGGTATCGGGAAATCGCCGGCGACCTCGCCGCGAAGATCCGCGACGGCCACTACGCCCCCGGCGAGGCGCTGCCCGCCCAACGGGAACTGAGCCAGGTGTACGGGGTCACCTTGATGACGCTGCGGCAGGCACTGCGGGAACTGAGCGCCGAAGGACTCATCGTCCAGCAACCCGGCAAAGGCACCTTTGTCGCACCGCCCCATTTGGCGTACCAGCTGGGATCTTTGCGAAGCTTCGCCGACGACCTGCGCGAGCAGGGCCACGAGGTCCGCACGACGGTGATCTCCCGCGCGCAGCGCCGCGTGCCCGCGCACATCGCGGCGCGGCTCCGGGTCCGCGAGACCGAGACCGCCCTGCGGCTGGAACGGGTCCGCGCGTTCGCCGGCCGCCGCGCCATCCATCAGATCTCCTGGGTACGCGAGCCGCACGCGGACCGGTTACGTGACGTGGATTTCACCAGCGTGAGCCTGTACGCGGCCCTGGCCGACGAGGGGGTGGCGGTGGCCCGGGCGGCGGAGACGATCCGCCCGGCGGCGCTCGACGCGGACGTGGCCCGGCACCTCGACGACGACGAAGGCGTCCCCGTGCTCGTCAGCGACCGGATCACCTACGCGCCCGACGGGACGGCCCTGGTGGCCGACCGGGCGACGATCCTCGGCAGCATGATGCAGATCACCGCGGACCGGGCTGCCACCGGCCTCTCCCTCACCTGGCGCCCCACCTGACCCCTTCCCTCCCCCTCCGGCGCCCGGTCCCCGCGCGGGTTTTTGGGGCGCGATCATGAACTTATCGTCGTGATCGACCGGCGTGTCGTGTCCGGAGCCTCCTGATCAACTCCCCGAGAGCCTGATCGACTACGCCGGTCAGGTGCCGTCGGCACAGGCGGCGACGCCCGGCGTCGCAGTCGTGAGGAATGCCAGCTCGGCGGCGCGTACGCAGGGCGAGTTGAAGTACGCGATGTGCGCGTCGCCTTCGTAGGTCACCGTCGTGCTGCCCTCGATCTGGTTCGCGACCG
>JABFYB010000028.1 GCA_013361475.1 Hamadaea sp. | reverse complement strand
ACGCGATCCAGGCCGCGCGGGACACGCTCGCCGCGGCGGGCCTCGACGCCGCGCGGGTCGAGGTGGCCGCGGCGGAGCAGGCTCCGTGGCATCCGGGCCGGTGCGCGGCGATCAAGGTCGACGGTCAGACCATCGGGTACGCCGGTGAGCTGCACCCGGCGGTCTGCGCCGAGCAGGACCTCCCGAAGCGGACGTGTGCCATGGAGCTGGAGCTGGATCTCGTGCCGTTGCCGGGGGTCACCCCGCCGCCGGTGCTGTCCAACTTCCCGCCCGCGTTGATCGACGTGGCGCTCGTCCTGCCCCAGGAGGTTCCGGCGGCCGAGGTCGAGTCGGCGTTGCGGGAAGGCGCTGGTCCGCTGCTGGAGTCGGTCCGGCTGTTCGACGTGTACACCGGTCAGGGCATCGACCCGGGGCAGAAGTCGCTGGCGTACAAGCTGGTCTTCCGGGCCCCGGATCGCACGCTCACCGTCGAGGAGGCGGTCGCCGCCCGCGACGCCGCGGTCGCGATCACCGCGTCCCGCTTCGGCGCCGCACTCCGCGGCGCCTGACGAGATCGCTGCGCTGGTCTGATCATTGCGTCAGTCATGCTGTTTCGGCGGACATTTCGCCGTCCGAAGCCGCATGGCTGGCGCAATGATCACGAAAGGGGGAGTGCGGTGGCACGGGACGAGAAGCGCAAGGTCATCGCGGTCAATCGCAAGGCGCGGCACGATTACGAGATCCTCAAGACCTACGAGGCGGGTCTCGTGCTGCGGGGGACCGAGGTGAAGTCGCTCCGCGACGGCCGCGTCTCGCTGGTCGACGCCTTCGCCCAGGAGACCGACGGCGAACTCTTCCTGCACGGGCTCCACATCGCCGAGTACGCCCTGGGCACCTGGACGAATCACACGCCGCGCCGGATTCGCAAACTCCTGCTGCACCGGACGGAGATCGAGAAGATCCTCCTGAAGCTGCGTGATCCCGGTATCGCGTTGATCCCGCTCTCCCTCTACTTCGCCGACGGCTGGGCGAAGGTGGAACTGGGGCTCGCGCACGGGCGGAAGGCGTACGACAAGCGGCAGGTGCTGGCGAAACGGGACGCCGAGCGGGAGATCGCCCGGGAGTTCGGCCGTCACCTCAAGGGGCGCGCCCCCGCCCGCAGCCGGTAGCGCCGGAACGGCGTCTCGCCGACCAGCACTTCGCCGTCGGGGGCATCGGGGGAATGTAGCGGAGCCCGGCGCCGGCCCGCGAAGGGATTTGCGCAGCGCCGGGCTCCTGGAGGGGATGGGAATCAGCCGAGGGTGCAGGCGGCGCCGTTCAGGGTGAACGACGACGGCGAGGTGTTGGTGCCGGAGTAGGTGCCCTGGAAGCCGAAGGCGGTGCTCGCCCCGGCGGCGAGGGTGCCGTTGTAGCCCAGGTCGCGAGCGCTCACCGACTGCCCGCTCTGGGTGACGGTGGCGTTCCAGGAGCTGGTGATCTTCTGGTTGCCGGAGTACGTCCAGGCGACCGTCCAGCCGTTGATCGTGGTGGAGCCGGTGTTGGTCACGGTGACGTCGGCGGTGAACCCGGTGTTCCAGGTGTTGGGGACGTACTTCACCCGGCACGACCCGCCTCCGCCGCCGCCACTGGACGTGGTCGCGGTGACGGTCGCCGAGTTGCCCGAGGTGTTGCCGGCGGCGTCCCGGGCGCGGACGTAGAACTGGTACTGCGTCGACGCGGAGAGCCCGGTCGCCGTGTACGAGGTTCCGGACGCCGTGGCGATCTGGCTGAACGATCCGCCGCTGGTCGCCCGGTACACGTCGTAGCCGGTGACGCCGACGTTGTCGGAGGACGCGTTCCAGGTCAGGTTGACGCTGTTCGCCGTGGCGCCGGACGCGGTCAGCCCGGTCGGCGTGGTGGGCGCGGAGGTGTCGCCGCCTCCGCCACCGGTGCCGACGGAGAACGAGTTCACCGCGAGCCCGGTCTGGCCGACCCACGGCTCGAACCCGGCCTGGATGCTGGTGAGGTACCAGCTGCGCTGGGCGTACCCACGGTTGACGGCGTCGCTGTAGAAGTCGTTGACCGTGAAGTTCATCGAGCCGGTGGCCGACTGCCGCACGTAGGAAACGACGTTCCAGCCGATGTTGCCTTCCCAGACGTTCCAGGTCGCGCCGTTGATCGTCGCCGTGCCGACCTGGGAGCCGACCGGCTGGATGGAGCCCATCTTGTTCAGCCAGATCATGATCTCGGCCCCGGTGTTCTGACCGTCGGTCCGCGGTGTCGGGTCGAACCAGATGTCGTACGCCGCGTCCCAGACGCCGCTCGACGGGTAGGTCATCGAGACCGACGTGGTGATCCCGGCGAACGTGCTGGTGCTCGCCTGGAGCGGCAGGCCGCTGCCGCTGCTGCAGTTGGCGTAGTGGCAGCCGTAGAAGACCGACGGGTACGCCCCGGGCGCGCCGTTGGTGGCCTTGTTGTGGCTGGCGGTGGTCACGGCGAAGCCGGTGCCGGTGACGTTGATGCACTGGGTCGTGTCGTCGCCCCAGTTGTTGTTCTGGACGACGTAGCGCCCGCTCTGAATCGTGGTGGAGCCGTACTTCTCGCAGATCGTGACGTCGGCGTGGGCGGCGCCGGACGCGGTGAGCGTCCCGGCCACGATCAGCGCACCCGCCGCGAGGGCGGCGAGGATGCGGTGTCTCATCTGTTTCCTCCATGGGCGTGGAGTGGGATGGTGGGAGCGCTCCCGAGCCCGCAGCTTACCGGCAACAATCTTCGATGTATAGCCCCGACCCCATCGAACGCGGTTCGATGGAAAGAGTGACGGAGGCCATGCTTTGCATGATCATGCCTTCAGGCGTATGCTCATTCCTGCATAAAGTTGCGGAGGACGGTATGAGCATCAAAGCAGCAGTCGCGGGGGCCAGCGGATACGCGGGCGGCGAGCTGCTGCGCCTGCTCGCCGGGCACCCCGACATCGACGTGGTCGCCGCGACCGCGCACTCCCAGGCCGGACAGCCCCTGGGTCGCGTACACCCGCAGTTGGCGGCGCTGGACCTGATCCTGAGCGAAACCGACCCGGCCACCTTGAGCGGCGCGGACCTGGTCTTCCTGGCCCTGCCGCACGGGCAGTCGGCGGCGGTGGCCGCCCAGCTGCCGGCCGGGGTGAAGGTCGTCGACCTCGGCGCCGATCACCGGCTGATCGACGGCACGCAGTGGACCAAATACTACGGCGGTGAGCACGCCGGGAC
This sequence comes from Hamadaea sp., assembly GCA_013361475.1. Taxonomy (GTDB): domain Bacteria; phylum Actinomycetota; class Actinomycetes; order Mycobacteriales; family Micromonosporaceae; genus Hamadaea. The sequence goes on along the minus strand of JABFYB010000028.1, from coordinate 4,744 downwards.
CTGGACCTACGGGCTGCCCGAGCTGCCCGGCCAGCGCGTCCACATCGCCAACAGCGACCGGGTGGCGGCGACCGGCTGCTACGCCGTCGCGACGACGCTCGCGCTCGCGCCGCTGATCGCCGCCGACCTGATCGAGCCGGCCGACGTCGTCGTGGTGGCGGCCAGCGGCACCACCGGAGCGGGTAAAGCGCCCAAGGCGCACCTGCTCGGCTCGGAGGTCATGAGCGACCTGAGCCCCTACAAGGTCGGCGCCCACCAGCACGTGCCCGAGATCAAGCAGGCGACCGGCGCGCGGTCGCTGTCGTTCACGCCGGTGCTCGCCCCGATGCCGCGGGGCATCCTGGCCACCGTGACCGGCCGTCCGACCAGCTGCGACATCACCGGGGCCGTCGTGCGCGAGGTGCTCGCCGACGCGTACGCCAACGAGCCGTTCGTGCAGGTCCTGGCCGACGGTCAGCAGCCCCACACCAGCGCCACGCTCGGCTCCAACAGCTGTCACCTGCAGGCCGCGGTCGACGTCGACAGCGGGCGGGTGATCGTGGTCAGCGCCATCGACAACCTCGGCAAGGGCGCCGCCGGACAGGCCGTGCAGTGCGCCAACCTGATGCTGGGCCTGACCGAGACGGCGGGCCTGCCGATCTATGGAACTCGGTGAATCCATGTCTGTCACCGCTCCTCAGGGCTTCCGGGCCGCCGGTGTGACCGCCGGGATCAAGGCCAGCGGCAAGCCGGACCTCGCGCTCGTCGTCAACGACGGCCCCGACGCGACCGCCGCCGGCGTCTTCACCGCCAACCGTGTACAGGCCGCTCCGGTGCTCTGGAGCCGGCAGGTGCTCAAGGGCGGCGTCCTCAAGGCGGTCGTGCTCAACTCCGGCGGCGCCAACGCCTGCACCGGCCCGGCCGGCTTCCAGGACACGCACGCCACCGCCGAGGCCGTCGCCGCCGCCCTGCGCGGCCCGGGTGCCAAGCGCATGCTTCTGGGCGCGGGCGACGTCGCGGTCTGCTCGACCGGCCTGATCGGCGAGCGGCTGCCGATGGACAAAGTGTTCGGCGGAGTCACGGCCGCGGCCAAGGCGCTGACGAAGGACGGCGGCGGCACGGCGGCCGAGGCCATCATGACGACCGACACCGTCGCGAAGAACACCGTGATCACGGGCGACGGCTGGTGCGTCGGCGGCATGGCCAAGGGCGCGGGCATGCTCGCCCCGGCGCTGGCCACGATGCTCGTCGTGCTCACCACCGACGCCATCGCCGGCTCCTCGGCCCTGGACGAGGCGCTCCGCGAGGCGTGCCGGCTGACCTTCGACCGGCTCGACTCCGACGGCGCGATGTCCACGAACGACACCGTCCTGCTGCTGGCCAGTGGTGCGTCCGGCGTCGAGCCCTCCCAGGAGGAACTGACCGCCGCGGTCACGGCCGCCTGCCACGACCTCGCCCAGCAACTGCTGGCCGACGCCGAGGGCAACACCAAGCAGATCGCCATCGAGGTGGTACGCGCGGCGACCGAATCGGACGCGGTGTCCGTGGGCCGGGCCGTCGCGCGCAACAACCTGGTCAAGTGCGCGCTCTTCGGCAACGACCCGAACTGGGGCCGGATCCTGGCCGCCGTCGGCACCACCGACGCCGCCTTCGAGCCCGACCGGCTGGACGTCGCGATCAACGGGGTCTGGATCTGCCGCAACGGCTCGGCCGCCGAGGACCGGTCCAAGGTGGACCTCTCGGAGTCGCAGGTGCAGATCACGATCGACCTCAACGCCGGGGCCTCGCAGGCGACCATCTGGACCAACGACCTGTCGCACGACTACGTCCACGAGAATTCGGCGTACTCGTCATGACGCTCACTGCTGAGCAGAAGGCGGCCGTCCTCGTCGAGGCGCTGCCGTGGCTCAACCGGTTCCGGGGCGCCGTCACCGTCGTGAAGTACGGCGGCAACGCCATGGTCTCAGCCGAGTTGCGGGCAACGTTCGCCGCCGACATGGTCTTCCTCCGGCAGGCCGGGCTCCAGCCGGTCGTCGTCCACGGCGGCGGACCGCAGATCTCGGCGATGCTGGACCAGGTCGGGCTGACGAGCGAGTTCCGAGGCGGGCTCCGGGTCACCACGCCGGAGACGATGAAGATCGTCCAGATGGTGCTGGTCGGCCAGGTCGGCCAGGAGCTCGTCGGCGAGATCAACGCGCACGGCCCGCTGGCCGTCGGGCTGTCCGGCAGCGACGGCGGCCTGTTCACGGCGGTACGCCGCCCGGCCGTCGTCGACGGCGAGCCGGTCGACATCGGCCTGGTCGGCGACGTCGCCGAGGTGAACCCGACCGTGGTCGCCCAGGTCCTCGCGGCCGGGCAGATCCCGGTGGTGTCCACGGTCGCCCCCGACGCGGACGGCGTGATCCACAACCTCAACGCCGACACGGCCGCGGCGGCGCTCGCGATCGCCCTGGGCGCCCGCAAGCTCGTCGTCCTCACCGACGTCCCCGGCTTGTACGCCAACTGGCCGGACACCAGCAGCCTGATCTCCGAACTGTCCGCCGACGAGCTGGAAAAGCTGCTGCCCGACCTCGCCTCGGGCATGGTCCCCAAGATGGAGGCCTGCCTGCGGGCGGTACGCGGCGGCGTGCCGGCGGCGCACGTCGTGGACGGCCGCAGCCCCCACTCCACCCTCCTCGAGATCTTCACGGAAGCCGGCCACGGAACGATGGTGACCCCATGACCTCCCTTTTGGACAGATGGCAGCACTCGCTGGCCGACAACTACGGAACCCCCACCGTCGGGCTGGTGAGCGGCCAGGGCGCGGTCGTCGTCGACGAGCACGGCAAGTCCTACGTGGACTTCCTGTCCGGGATCGCGGTCAACGCGCTCGGCCACGCTCACCCGGCCGTCGTCTCCGCCGTCTCCGAGCAGGTCGCCAAGCTGGGGCACGTGTCGAACTTCTACGCCGCCGAGCCCACGATCGCGCTGGCCGAGCTGCTCCTGGCGCTGACCGGGCGGCCCGGCAAGGTGTTCTTCTGCAACTCCGGCGCCGAGGCGAACGAGGCCGCCTTCAAGATGTCCCGGCTGACGGGGCGGACGGGAGTCGTCGCGGCGCAGGGCGCCTTCCACGGACGGACGATGGGCGCGTTGTCGCTGACCGGGCAGCCGGCCAAGCGTGACCCGTTCACGCCGCTGCCCGGGGACGTCACCCACGTGCCCTACGGCGACCTGGCCGCGCTCGAAGCCGCCGTCACCGACGAGACCGCCCTGGTGATCCTGGAGCCGATCATGGGCGAGGGCGGCGTCGTCGTGGCCCCGCCCGGCTACCTCGCCGGCGTACGCGAGATCACGGCGGCCCGCGGCGTGCTGTTCGTCCTGGACGAGGTGCAGACCGGGATCGGCCGGACCGGCCACTGGTTCCAGTGCCAGGCCGAAGGCGTCGCGCCCGACATCATCACGCTCGCCAAGGGCCTCGGCGGCGGACTGCCGCTGGGGGCCGCGATCGCCTTCGCCGACGGGGCGTTCGCCGGTGCCCACCCGGGCGGCGCGGCCGGGCTGTTCCAGCCGGGTCACCACGGCACGACGTTCGGCGGCAACCCGATCGCGTGTGCGGCCGGGCTCGCCGTCCTGCGGACCATCGCCGCCGACGGGCTGCTCGATCACGTCAAGCGGGTCGGGGAGCGGCTGCGGCGGGGGATCGAGGCGCTCGGCCACCCCCTCGTCGACCACGTACGCGGCGCGGGCCTGCTGCTCGGCGTACAGCTGACGGCGCCGGCCGGTGCCGCCGTGGTCGGACTGCTGCGTGACGCCGGCTTCATCGTCAACGCGTGCCAGCCCGACGTGCTCCGGCTGGCCCCGCCGCTGATCATCTCGTCCGAGCAGGTCGACGCGCTGCTCGCGGCGCTGCCCGCCGCCTTCGACGCGGCGTACCCGGGAGCGGCGTGATGGCTGGGATCGTGGTGCCGCAGGCGCCGGCAATCAGACATTTTCTGCGGGACGACGACCTGAGCCCCGTCGAGCAGGCGGCGGTGCTGGACCTGGCCGCCCAGCTGAAGCTGGACCGGTGGCAGTACCGGCCGTTGCAGGGCCCGAAGTCGGTCGCGGTCTTCTTCGACAAGCAGTCGCTGCGGACCCGGATGTCCTTCGAGGTGGGCGTGGCCGACCTCGGCGGGCACCCGATCACCGTGGACACCGTGAACACGCACCTCGGCCGGGGCGAGTCGCTGGCCGACACCGGCCGGGTGCTCTCCCGGTACGTGGCCGCGATCGTCATGCGTACCTATGGCGACGAGCGCATCACCGAGCTGGCCTCGGGCGCGACCGTCCCCGTGATCAACGCGCTGACCGACGGGTTCCACCCCTGCCAGCTGCTGGCCGACCTGCTCACGGTACGCGAGAAGTTCGGCCGCACGGCCGGGCTGACCCTGGCGTACCTGGGCGACGCGGCGAACAACATGGCGAACTCCTACCTGCTGGCCGGAGCGGTCGCCGGGATGCACGTACGCGTCGCCGGCCCGGCCGGCTTCGACCCCGACCCGGCGATCGTCGCCGACGCGGAGAAGATCGCGGCGTCGACCGGCGGTTCGATCAGCGTCCTGCGGGACCCGATCGAGGCGGCCACCGGCGCGCACGTCCTCGCGACGGACGCCTGGACGTCGATGGGTCAGGAGGACGACGGCAAGGATCGCGTCGGCCCCTTCCTCGCGTACCAGCTGAACGAGAAGCTCGTCGGTCACGCGGACCCGGCGGCGATCGTGCTGCACTGCCTGCCCGCGCACCGGGG